>NZ_JAMRYM010000002.1:0-184941 GCF_023743255.1 Rathayibacter rubneri
AGGTATCCGGGGGCGGCGGTCCTCGGGGTGGAGGCGGCCGTGCGGACGGGAGTCGGCATGGTGCGGTACCTCGGGCCCGAGGGGCCCTCGGGGCTCGTGCTCGCGCGGCGACCCGAGGTGGTCACCGGTGCGGGGCGCGTGCAGGCGTGGCTCGTGGGCTCGGGCACCAGCGCCGCGGACCGCTCCGACTCCGAGCGGCGGGTGCTGCTCGAGCAGCTGCACTCGGGAGTGCCCGTCGTGCTCGACGCCGGAGCGCTCGACCTGATCGGCGAGGTCGACGGGCCCGTGATCGTCACTCCGCACTTCCGCGAGCTCGCCGGCATGCTCCAGCGCGCCGGGGTCGAGGTCGACGCGGCAGGGATCGCGGCGGACGCGGCCGGATGGGCGCGCCGCGCCGCCGAGCAGTTCGAGGTCTGCGTGCTGCTCAAGGGCAGCACGACGCACGTTGTCGCGGGGGACGTCGCCCTCGAGGTGAGCGGATCGACTCCCTGGCTCGCGACGGCCGGCAGCGGCGACGTGCTCGGAGGAGTGCTCGGCGCCCTGCTCGCGGGGAGCTCGGCCGACGCCGAGGCCGGGAACACGGCCCTCGGCGACCGCGAGCTCGCCTCCGCCGCGGCAGCCGCCTCCGTCCTTCACGCCCGAGCAGGCGCGCGCGCGTCCGCCGGCGGACCGATCGCCGCCCTCGACATCGCCGAGCACCTCCCGCGCGTCGTCGCGAGCCTCCTCGGGTGACGCCCGAGGGCGATGCCCGAGAAGGACAGCCCGGCTATGGTCCGGGAGGCTGAACCGATCCCGCAGTCGAGCCGTTGTCCCGGGAGAAGCGCGCACCGCGGCTCCGTCACCGGGGTCGCACGGCCGCCTCATCGGAACCCCACAACTCCCGTCCCTACGGTCGGGAGCGACAGCCGCGTCCGCCCCCACTCAGGAGAACAGACATGACCGCGAAGACCACGACTCCCGTCCGCTACGCCCTGACCCTCCTGGCCGGCGCGGGAACCCTCGCCGCCCTCGCCGCCTGCTCCAGCACGGCCACCGCCGGCACCGACTCCGCCGACGAGACGACGGCGCCGAGCTCCGCCGCCTCCGAGCCCGCGACCACCTCGACCGAGGCCGCCACGGGTGACGCCGCAGCCGGCGACAGCGCGTACGCCGACGGCACCTACGACGCCGAGGGCGCCTACACCTCTCCCGGCGGCAACGAGACCGTCGGCGTCGAGCTCACGCTCGAGGGCGGCGTCGTCACGGCCGTGACCGTGACCCCGCAGTCCGAGAACCCCACCGGCGAGCAGTACCAGGAGCGCTTCGCGAGCGGCATCTCCGGCGAGGTCGTCGGCATGCCCCTCGACGAGCTCGACGTGAGCGTCGTCTCGGGATCCTCCCTCACCTCCGGCGGCTTCAACGATGCCGTCGAGACCATCAAGGCCGATGCCGCGGCCTGACGACCGGCACGTGCTCGAGCACGTCTGGCGGTTCGACGCGATCGGGACCGTCTGGCGCATCGACTCCGGCGTCGCCCTCGACGCGGGCGTGCGCGCTCGTGTCGGGGCGCGCATCGCGGAGTACGACCGCACCTGGTCGCGCTTCCGCGACGACTCCGCGGTGTCGCGCCTGCGCACCGGACCGGGCGAGCACGTCTTCCCGGAGGAGGCGGACGACCTCTTCGCCCTCTACGACGCCCTCGACGAGGTGACCGCCGGCGCGGTGACGCCCTTCGTGGGCGACGCCCTCGAGCAACTGGGGTACGACGCCGACTACACGCTCGTCCCGCGCGGACCCGCCGCCCCGCCGCCCTCCTGGTCCGACGCCCGCTCGGCGGGGGGCCGCACCGTGTCCACATCGCGAGCGGTGGTCCTCGACGTCGGCGCGGCGGGGAAGGGCCAGCTCGTCGATCTCGTCCTGGCCGAGCTCGACGCCGAGGGCGTCGAGCACTCGGTGGTCGACGCCGGAGGGGACCTCCGCGCCCGCGCCGCCGGTCCCTTCCGCGTCGCCCTCGAGCACCCCTACGACCCGGCGCGGGCGATCGGGGTGGCGGTCCCCGATGAGCGCGCGCTCTGCGCCTCCGCCAGCAACCGCCGCGCCTGGGGCGACGGCCTGCACCACGTGCTCGACGGGCGCACCGGCCGACCCGTCGACACCGTGGTCGCCACCTGGGCGATCGCCGACACGGCTCTGCTCGCCGACGGGCTCGCCACGGCGCTGTTCGTCAGCCCTCCCGAGGTCCTCGCCGAGCGCTTCGACTTCGAGTTCGTCCGCGTCTTCAGCGACGGCACCCTCCACCACTCGCCCCGTTTCCCCGGAGAGGTCTTCCGATGATCGGCACCCTCGATCGCGCCCTCGGGCGCATCACCATGTACCGCCTGGTCTGGATGACGCTCGCCGCGCTCCTCGCGGTCGCCCTCGGCTACTCCGCAGCGGGGCTGATCTTCTTCCGACCGCTCGAGATCGCCGCGACCGCCGTGGTGGCCGTCGCGTCCACGACAGCGGTGACCTGGCTGCTCGCGAAGGCGGTGCGCTCGCCCGCGCACCTCGAGTCCTCGCTCGTCACCGGGCTCCTGATCGCCTTCCTGCTCTTCCCCACCGCGGAGCCGGGCGCCCTGCTGGTCGTCGCCCTGGTGGGCGCCATCGCGGCGGCGTCGAAGTACGTCCTCGCCTGGCGGGGGCGCCACGTGTTCAACCCGGCCGCAGTGGCGGTCCTCCTCGTCGCCCTCGCCCAGGGGCTGCTCGAGGGCACCCCGGCGGAGGGTTCGCTGACGGCCGCCGCCTGGGTGCTGCCGACGGGCGCTCTGTGGCCCTGGGTGCTCGTCGCCGCGCTGCTGATCGTGGCGCGGGTGCGCCGCTGGTCGATCTTCCTGGTCTTCGTGCTGGTCGCCGGATCGGTGTCCGTGTCCCAGTCCGTCCTCGCCGGCCAGGAGGTCGGGGCGGCCGCGCTGTCGGTCCTCACGGCGTACCCGTTCGTCTTCGCGGGCGCCTTCATGCTCACGGAGCCGCTGACGCTCGCGCCCCGCCGCTCGCAGCAGCTCGTCGTGGCGGTGGTGGCGGCGCTGCTGACCAGCGTGCCGTTCCACTGGGGGATCCTCTACTCGAGCCCCGAGCTGGGTCTCGTGGTCGGCAACGCCCTCGCGTTCGCCTTCGCGTTCCGCCAGCGCCGACGCCTGCCGCTGGAGCTGCGCTCCGCGGAGGCGATCGCGCCGGGCATCACCGAGTACCGCTTCCGGCCGGCCTCGCCGCTGCCCTTCGAGCCCGGGCAGTGGATCGAGCTCGATCTGCCGCACCGCTCCGACGCGAGGGGGAGTCGCCGCACGTTCTCGATCGCCTCCACTCCCCGCGACGGCGAGATCGCGATCGCGATGCGCGTGCCCGAGAAGGCGAGCAGCTTCAAACGCGCCCTCGCCGCCCTCGAGCCGGGCACCGTGGTGCGGGCGACGGGCGTCGGCGGGGACTTCGTCCTGCCGTCGGATCCCTCCGTGCCGCTGCTGCTCGTCGCCGGCGGCATCGGCATCACCCCCTTCGCCAGCCAGCTGTCGGCCCTCGCGGACGGCCCGTCGCGCGATGTCGTGGTCGTCTACGCGGCGGCCGCGCTCGAGGACGCCGCCTACCGGGAGCTGCTGCAGGCATCGGGAGCGCGGGTCGTGCTCCTGTCGCCCGACGCGCCGCAAGAACTTCCCGACGGCTGGACCCACTCCTCGGCACGGCTGACGGCCGCCTCGCTCGCCGATCTGGTCCCGGACGCGCCCCGCCGCGTCGGATACGTCTCGGGGTCGCCGACCTTCGTCGACTCGGTGCGCGGAGCCCTCCGCGGGGCCGGAGCGAAGCGGATCCGCACCGATGCGTTCGCCGGCTACTGACCGCTGCCCCGGCACTTCGCGCCTGCCAGGATGCCGTTCGACGGCCGCTCTATGATGACGCCGTGACGACCCCAGGAACCCCGGCGAGGACCCGCCCCACGGTCCGGCTGCGCGAGAACCGCGACTCCGCCGCCGTGCTCTGGGGCGGATTCGCCCTGGTGCACCTGCTGCTCTCGGTGCTGGCGCTGTTCGCGCCCGGGCTGCCGATGGGAGACGTCAGCATCGTCTACAAGCAGTGGATGCAGACGGCGGTCGAGGGTGGCGGCGTCGCCGGGATCGACACCGGCTGGGTCTACCCGATCCTCGCCTGGGCGCCGATCGCCGCATCGTGGCTCTTCGGCGCCGCCGGATACGACGTCGTCTGGCTCGTCCTCGTCGCTCTCGCCGATGCGGCGGCCTTCGGTCTCCTCCTGCACGGCCGCCGGCCCGCGCGACTGGCCGCTGCGCGCTGGTGGCTGCTGTTCCTCGTCCTGCTCGGGCCCATCGCGGTCGGGCGGATCGACGCCTTCACCGCTCCGCCGGTCATCGCCGGGATGCTGTGGGTCGGCACGCGGCCGGGGGCCTCCGCGCTCCTCCTGACGATCGCCACGTGGGTCAAGGTCTGGCCCGCAGCGGTGCTCGCCGCCGCCGTGCTGGTGCTGCGGGGTCGGGTGCGGCGCATCGTCGTGCCGGTCCTCGCCTCCGCCGTCATCGTGCTCGGAGTCGTGCTGGCCGGAGGTGGCGAGCAGGTCTTCAGCTTCGTCTCGGACCAGACCACCCGCGGGCTGCAGATCGAGGCGGTGGTGAGCACGCCGTGGATGTGGCTCTCGGTGCTCCCGGGCTCCGGCAGCTACGTCTGGTACGCGGCCGACATCAACACGTTCGAGATGCACGGGCCGGGCACGGAGGCCGCGGCCGAACTGATGACCCCGCTGCTCGCGGCCGCCATCCTGGTCGTCGCCGGCCTGGGGCTGCGCGCCCTGCGCTCCGGCGCCTCGGCCGCGCGCCTGCTCCCGCTGCTCGCGCTGGCCTTCGTCGTGGTGTTCATCGACGTCAACAAGGTGCTCTCGCCGCAGTACGTCGTCTGGCTCGCCCCGCCGGTGATCGCCGGGCTGGTCGTCGACCGCGACGCCTTCCGCACCCCCGCGAAGCTGACCCTGTGGGTCGCGGCGTTCACGCAGCTCGTCTACCCGTACCTGTACCTGTTCCTGCTCTGGTCGCACTGGTGGATGGTGCTCGTGCTGTCGGTCCGGAACGTGCTGCTGCTGATGCTGCTCGGCTGGGTCGTGCGCGAGCTCTGGCGCTCGGGGTCGCGCCGAGTCGTCACCCGATTCGAGGACGTCCCCCTCGGAGCGTCCGCGGCCGCGCGCTGATCCCTCCGGGCTCGTAGGCTCGGATCCAGCGGCCGACCGGCGGCCGCGCTGCAGGAGGTCATCATGCTCGTCGCGTTCTCGGTCGCTCCCTCGGGCGGCGAAGGCCCCGACGCCTCCGTCCACGACGCGGTCGCCGCAGCGGTGCGCATCGTGCGCGACTCCGGTCTGCCGAACCGCACCACTTCGATGTTCACCGAGATCGAGGGGGAGTGGGACGAGGTGTTCGACGTCGTCAAGCGGGCCACGGAGGCGGTCGGTGCGTTCGGCTCCCGCGTCTCGCTCGTGCTGAAGGCCGACATCCGGCCCGGCTACTCCGGCGAGATCGACGCCAAGATCCAGCGCCTGGGGCAGGCACTGGGGGAGTGAGTCGAGCGGGAGCGCTCTCCCGCTCGAATCGTTTCGACTCCGCTCGGAATGCCCGTACCCTGGTCCGGTGACTCTCTCGCCCGCCCGGACCCGTCTCGCCCTCCTCGCCCTCGCGATGGGCGGTTTCGGCATCGGCTCCACGGAGTTCGTGGCGATGGGTCTGCTGCCCCAGCTCGCCGCCGATCTGCTTCCCGGCGTCTGGGCGACCGACACCGAGCTCGCGAACTCGCAGGCCGGGATGCTGATCTCGGCGTACGCACTCGGAGTGGTCGTGGGGGCGCCCACGATCGCCGCGGCCGCCGCTCGGTGGCCGCGCAAGCGCCTGCTGCTCGGTCTGCTCGTCGCCTTCACGCTCGGCACCGTCGCCTCGGCGCTGCTGCCGACCTTCGAGCTCGTGCTGGTCGCCCGGTTCGTCGCCGCGCTCCCGCACGGCGCCTACTTCGGCATCGCCTCCCTCGTCGCCGCCGATCTGATGGGACCGGGCAGCCGCGGCAAGGGCGTCGCGTTCGTGCTGTCCGGACTGACGATCGCCAACGTGGTGGGTGTGCCCGCGATCACGTGGGTGGGCCAGAACGCCGGCTGGCGCTCCGCCTACCTGGTGGTGGCGGCCATCTTCGCCGCCACCGTCGTCGCGGTCTCCCTCCTCGTGCCGCACCAGCCGGGGAACCCCGCGGCGACGATGCGCAACGAGCTCAAGGCCTTCGGGCGCCTGCAGGTCTGGATGACGCTCGCCATCGGCGCGATCGGCTTCGGCGGTCTCTTCGCGATGTACAGCTACATCACCCCGCTCTCGACCGAGGTCACCGGGCTGCCGCTAGGCGCCGTGCCGTGGGTCCTGGTCGTGATCGGCCTGGGCATGACCGTCGGCAACCTCGCGGGCGGCTGGGCGGCGGACAAGAACGTGCGGCTCGCTCTCCTCGTGCTGTTCGCGGGCGTGGGGGTGTCCCTCGTGGGTCTCGCGCTCACCGCGACGACCGTCGTGGGGCTCCTGGTGTTCGCGTTCCTCGCGGCCGGGTTCTCGGCCGGAGCCTCGCCCGCCATCCAGACCCGTCTGATGGACGTCGCGCGCGACAGCCAGACGATCGCCGCCGCACTGAACCACTCCGCGCTCAACATCGGCAACTCGGTCGGCGCCGCACTCGGCGGGGTCGCGATCGCGGCCGGACTCGGCTACCTCTCACCGATCTGGGTGGGCGTGGTCCTCACCGCCGCCGGCATCCTCCTCGCCCTCGGCAGTCTCGCGATCGACCGCGTCCGCGGCACTGCCTACCCCGCCCCGCGCGAGCCCGCCGCCCCCGGCACCGGCAGCGTCCCCATCAACGCGCTCTAGGGAGCGCCGGGTGGCGTCCCTCGGCTCCCGACACTGCGAGCGGAGGGGCGGGACGCCGCGATCCTCGCCAGCGGCGTGCTGCGCGATCAGCCGGCTCGCACATCTCTCCCGAGCTCGGGCAACGGCCCCTTCTTCCGGAGCTGCGGGCGGACGTGGGTCTCGATACGCCGCCCTGCGGGCGACTACTCGACCAGCAGAGTGCTGCGAGCGCTCGAATAGCGCCGGCGCCAGCCCGCGACGTGAATCCGCGTGCCAGCGGATTCACGCAGGGCGCCGCAGGCCGCTCCGCGGTCCGCACCGCGTCGGAAAGCCGACTGCGGCCCGGCGGGCGCGGACCGCCGCGCGAAGGGCGCAGCCCCGCGACGTGAATCCGCGTGCCAGCGGATTCACGCAGGGCGCTGCAGGCCGCTCCGCGTTCCGCACCGCGCTGGAAAGCCGACTGCGGCAAGGCGGGCGGGGACCGCCGTGCGACAGGTGCAGCCCCGCGACGTGAATCCGCGTGCCAGCGGATTCACGCAGGGCGCCGCAGGCCGCTCTGCGGTCCGCGACCATGTGGACAAGCCGACTGCGGCCCGGCGGGCGGGGACCGCCGGGCAGAGCAACTCAGTCCGTCTCGATCAGGATCCCGTCGTGGATGGCGCGCTTGCGCAGCGCGACCTTGGTGCCCACGTCGATGCCGACGACGCGGTACTTCTCGCGGATGCGCTTGAGGTACGACTTCGCCGTCTCCTCCGAGATGCCGAGTTCGAAGGCGACGGACTTCACGGGCTCGCCGCCTCCGTAGAGGGCCATGACGCGGCGCTCCTGCGCGCTGAGCTTCGGCGCGCCGTCGGAGTCGCCCGTCGACAGCGCCATGTCGAGCTCGTGCGAGATGTAGGAGTGGCCGTCCTTCGCCGCGCGGATCGCCTCGACGATCATGTCGGCGTCCTCGGTCTTGACGAGGTAGCCGAGGGCTCCCGAGGCCAGGGCCTCGCGGACGACGGCGGGCTCGGAGTAGGTGCTCATGAGCACCGTCTTCACCCCGGTGGTCTTCAGCGTCGAGAGCTTCACCGAGATCGGGATGTTGTCCTTGAGGTCGAGGTCGAGCAGGACCACGTCGACCGGGAACTCGGGGTGCGTGAGCAGCTCCGGCCAGGAGGCGACCGCGGCGACGAGCTGAATGTCGGAGGCGGCGCCTCTGATCCACTCGGTGAGGGCGCCCAGGAGCATCTTGTGGTCGTCGACGACGGCGAGGGTGATCTTCGGCTCGGCGGAGTGGGTCATCGGAGTCCTTCGGCTGTTCGGGGCGTCTGCGGTTCGGGGGGTCCCGGGGTCTGGGGGCTCTGGCTCATCGGCGTCTCGCGGCCGCCGGTCATCGGTCGACCGGGTTCTCGACCAGGCAGTCGATCTCGATCCGCAGCTCGCCGTCGCGGGACGGGGTGCGCGAGGCGCCGACCTGAGCGATAGCCTCCCACGTCGCGGGATCCACTCCGCGCAGTGGCACACCCTCGCATCGGAGTGCGATCGGGACGAGGAGCGTGCGCGCCGGGGCGTCGGGGGAGGGCTCGCGGGGCGATCCGGCCTCGACGTGGAGGGCCGCGGGAGTGCCGACGGCACCGTCGAGGATGAGCCAGATGGCCGAGAGCAGGCCGTCGCGCTGGGCCTGGCCGAGCAGTCCGGCGGTGCCGTTGGGATCGTCGAGGTGGACGAGCGGGGCGAGGAACTCGGATTCGAGGATCGCGTGGTGCAGCCAGGTCTCGCGGCGGCCCTCGATGAGGTGGAGGCGCAGCTGCGTCGCGAGGGACGCCGCGTGCGCGGCCCGGTCGGCGTCGAGGGGCAGCGGAGTGCTCGCGTCGCCGACCTCGGCGAGCAGGCGCTCCGCGGCCAGGTCGAGGCGGGCGAGCTCCTCCGAGGCGAGCATGCCGACGGCGTAGCGCGGTCCGACGGTCGTGCTCTGCACCAGGGCCCGGTCGATCTCGAGCTGCACCATGCGGCGGAAGCCGCGCATCATCACGACGACGACCACGGCGGGCGTCAGGGTGAGCACCAGGGCGCTCACGCGCACCGAGACCGCATCGGGGTCGCCCCACTCCATCGCGGCGAAGACGGCGAGCTCGGCGGCTGCGACGATCAGCGCGACGGCGACGATCTCGACTCCGCGCCGGTGCACGATGAGGGCCGTGTGCGCGACCGCGGCGGCCACGGCGGCTGTGGGGGCCGCCTGCGAGCCCGCTCCCAGCACGGCGGCCAGATCGAGCACGACGGCCGCCGACGCCCCGGCGAGGAACGCCGCGTAGGCCCAGGAGGGCAGGCTCTGGCCCGTGAGACCGATGGCCAGTACGGTCCCGCCGAAGGTCGCTCCGAGCAGCAGCCACGCCGCGGCTCCCAGGCCCGGCCGCGAGTACTCGTCGAGGCTGCCGAGGAAGACGAGGAGCTCGTAGCCCATGATCGCGAGGGCGATGCCGGTGAGCCCACTGCCCAGGTAGCTCGTGCCGAGCCCCTCGTGCTGCTGCTTGGCCGAGGACGCCGCGCGGGAGGGACGCCCCCGGCGGCGGGGAGCGCCGTTGAGCAGCGGGGCGACGGGCTCGGTCACTTCGGCACCTCCAGGACGACGGTCGTGCCGGCACCGGGCGCGCTGAAGAGGCGCGTGCGCCCGCCCACGTCCGCGAGCCGCGCCACCACGGACTCCTTGAAGCCGAGCTTGGCGGCGGGGACCGTGCCGATGTCGAAGCCGACTCCCGCATCGGTCACCATCGCGCGAACCGTGCCGTCGTCCTCGGTGATCGTGACGTCGGCCGAGTTGACCCCGGAGTGCCGCCGCACATTCTCGAGGCACTCGGCGAGGGCCATGAGGAACGAGTCCAGGGCGGCTCCGCTGAGCACGATCTGGCCCGAGCCGTGCCAGATGACGTCCAGGCCCATGCGTCCGAAGCGGTTCTTGACGCCTTCGAGGGTGTGCGCGGCCGGCGCGCTCGTGACGCTCGTCAGCTGGTACGAGCCGGAGGCGCTGGGGGTGGGGGTTCCGCCGAGCCGCAGCTGCCGCAGGAGCTGCGCGTCCTCGGCCGCCTGCTGGCGGAGGGCGTCGACGGAGACGCCGACCCCGGAGTGGGCGAGCAGGGTCAGCGTGGCGAGCACCGTGTCGTGCAGGAGCCGGGCGCCCTGACGGCGCTGCGCCTCCGTCTCGCTGGCCTGCCGTTCGACGCGGTGCGCGTTGCCGATGCTGTCGATCCGACGCACCACCCGCGGCACCGCGGTGCTGATCCAGAGGGCGAACGCGCAGAGGCAGCCCCACGGCAGCAGGCTGAGGATCGCGACGTTGAGTGTCATCGCGGTGCTGGCGGCGAGCATCGACGGCACGAGGCTCGCGAGCATGATCGGGAGCAGCGTCAGTGCGCGCCGGGGGGACGTGCTGACGACCACGGCGACGGTGCTCGTGATCGCGTTGGCGGTGCTCGCGAGCACGAACGCCGCGAAGCCGGGGGAGTCCGCGACGTCGACGGCGATCCCCGCGCCCAGCAGGAGCCCGCCGACACCGCTGGCGACCAGCCAGAGCCGGGCGCCGCTCCTGCCGAGCTGGACGTGCACCACGGCGAGTCCGAGCAGCAGCGCGACGGCGAAGGGCGTGGCCAGCGGATCGAGGGTGCCCGGCACGAGGACCAGCACGAGCGCCGCGCCGTCCGTCAGCAGGCCCACCGCTCGCGCGGACTGCTGCAGGAGGCGGTCGCGCTCCCGCACGCTGCGGATCATGGGCACGGGGCGACTCCCTCGGATCGTCGGGGGAAGGGCCCCCGACTCACGATAGCCACTGCCGGCGCTCGGGCCGGGAGCGGCTCACACGGCGAGCAGGCGCGAGAGGTGCCCGCCGACCACGTCGTCCTCGATCAGGAAGGCGTCGTGGCCGAAGGTGGAGCTGATCACGGCCACCTCGTCCCCGTCGATGTTGCCCGGAGCGTGAACGGCGATGATCCGCTGACCCTCGACGGGGAAGAGCCGATCGCTGTCGATGCCGAGGACGAGGGTCGGGCTGGTGATGCGGGAGAGCGCCTCCGCCTCGCCGCCGCGGCCGCGGCCGACGTCGTGCGAGTTCATCGCCTCGACGAGCGTGATGTAGCTGTTGGCGTCGAAGCGGCGGGTGAACTTGTTGCCGTGGAAGTCGAGGTAGGACTCGACCGCGAAGCGCCCTCCGCCGCCGAGCGGGCTCAGGCCCGACTGCCAGCTGCGCTCGAAGCGGTCGTTGAGCTCCGAGGGGCTGCGGTAGTTCAGCAGCGCCATCCGGCGGGCCAGGGCGAGCCCGTGGTACGGGCCCTGACCGTCGCCGGCGTCGTAGTAGGCCCCGCCGGCGAAGTTCGCGTCGCTGCGGATCGCCTCGAGCTGCACGAAGTTGAGCGCGATCTGATCGGCGGTCGCCCGCGGCGGAGCGGCGAGCACGGCGAGCCGGGCCACGCGCTCCGGATGGTCGATGCCCCACTCGAGCGCCTGCATCCCGCCCATCGAGCCGCCGATGACCGTGTGCCAGCGCTCGATCCCGAGCAGGTCCGAGAAGAGGACCTGCGCCCGGACCTGGTCGCGGATGCTCGTGTACGGGAACCGCGCGCCCCACTCGTGCCCGTCCGGAGCGAGCGAGGCCGGCCCGGTCGTCCCCTGGCAGCCGCCGAGCATGTTGGGCGCGACCACGAACCAGCGATCGGTGTCGATGACCTCGCCGGGTCCGACGAGTCCCGACCACCAGCCGTCGGTCGCGTGGCCGGTCTCGCCCCGGCCGAGGAGGTGCGAGTCCCCGGTCAGCGCGTGGAGCACGAGGATCGCGTTGTCGCCGGAGGGGGAGAGCTCGCCCCAGGTCTCGTAGGCCATCCGCAGGTGCGGGAGGTGCCCGCCCGATTCGAAGTCGAAGGGGCCGACGTCGACGAAGCGGCGGTTGCCGGGGTGATCGCCGTCGCGCCAGGCCCCGGTGGCGGGCGGCTTGCCGATCACCGAGCGGAGCTGGCGCTCGGTGACGAACGCCGACGGGACGGTGTCCTCGAGTGTCTGCTGCCAGTCCATAGCGGTCTCCATCGTGTCAGAGCGCCGCCCCGCTCCGGTCTTTGTTACGCCCGTCCGTCGTGGCGCCGACCGGCGCCGGTGCTCGTGACGCCCCCCCCGGCGTCCTGTCGCGGGACAGCCCGGAACGGACGGGATCCCCCGCCGCGGCAGGGGATCCCGTCCGTTCCGGCGCAGCCGGCGACGGGCCAGGAGGCGGATCAGGCGTTCGCGCGCGAGGCCTCGACCACGGCACGGGCCGCCCGCAGGGCCTGGGCGAGGTCGGCGCGCAGGTCGTCGATGCTCTCCAGACCCACCGAGAGGCGGACGAGTCCGGGCGTCACACCCGCGGTCAGCTGCTGCTCGGGGGTGAGCTGCGAGTGCGTCGTCGATGCGGGGTGGATGACGAGGGAGCGGACATCGCCGATGTTCGCGAGGTGCGAGAACAGGGTGAGCGAGTCGACGAACGCGCGGCCCGCGTCGACTCCGCCCTTGAGCTCGAACGACAGCACGGCTCCGACGCCCTTCGGGGCGTAGTGGTTCGCGGCCGCGTACCAGGGCGAGGTGGGCAGACCGGAGTAGTTCACCGACGCGATGTCGGAGTGGTTCTCGAGGTACTCCGCGATCTCCTGCGCGTTCTGCACGTGGCGCTCGATCCGCAGCGAGAGGGTCTCGATTCCCTGGATCAGCTGCCAGGCGCTCGCCGGGGCGATGGACGCACCGAGGTCGCGCAGCAGCTGCACGCGGGCCTTGATGATGTAGGCGAGGGAGTCGCCGACCGCGGCCGTGTAGACCGCGCCGTGGTAGGACTCGTCCGGCGTCGTGAGACCGGGGAACCTCGCCGCGTTCTCGCTCCACGGGAAAGTGCCGCCGTCGACGATGGCGCCGCCGATGACCGTGCCGTGTCCGCCGAGGAACTTGGTGGCCGAGTGCACGATGATGTCGGCGCCGTGCTCGAACGGGCGGATCAGGTACGGCGTCGCGATCGTGTTGTCGACGATCAGCGGGACGCCCGCGGCGTGCGCCACGTCGGCGACGGAGCGGATGTCGAGGATGTTGATCTTGGGGTTGCCGATGGTCTCGGCGAAGAAGAGCTTCGTGTTCGGGCGCACCGCGCGGCGCCACTCCTCCTGGTCGTCCTGGTTCTCGACGAACGTCGTCTCGATGCCCAGCTTGGCCAGCGTGTACTTGAACAGGTTGTAGGTGCCGCCGTAGATCGAGGACGACGAGACGATGTGGTCGCCGGCGTGCGCGATGTTGAGGACCGCCGCGGTCTCGGCCGCCTGGCCGGAGGCGAGGAGCAGGGCGCCGGAGCCGCCCTCGAGCGCGGCGAGGCGCTCCTCCACGACGGCCTGCGTCGGGTTCTGGATGCGGGTGTAGATGTTGCCGGACTCGGCGAGGGCGAAGAGGTTCTTCGCGTGCTCCGCGTTGTCGAAGACGTAGGAGGTCGTCTGGTAGATCGGTGTGGCGCGCGCCTTGGTGACCGGATCCGGCGCCGCTCCCGAGTGGATCTGCTTGGTCTCGAACTGCCACTCGGCGGGGTCGGTCATGGTGCGTCCAATCGGGTCGTGACGGCGGAGGGGCGGAGTCCGTTCTCCGCCGCGACGAGCCTAGGCGGGCGGCCGGGCCGGGGCGAGGTCCGCCGACACACGAGGTCATCCCGCGACGGGGAGCGCCTCAGCGCGGTGCGGTGCGGTCGGGCGTGCTGCGATCGGACGCGGCGCGCGGATCGCGCTTGGAGCCCGTCGGATCAGCGCGACGCGGCCGATCGGGCCGCTCGTCCTGCACGGGGGCGAAGAGCCAGGCGGCGCGCGGCTCGACGAGCTTGTGGAAGACGGTCCGCGTCCAGCCGAGCGAGAGCACCACCGAGACCGCGATGCAGAGCACGATCATCAGCACCAGGGCGAACGTGCTGTCCGCGGCCGAGAGCACCCCCGACTCCCGCAGCGGGTAGAGGACGAAGCTGTGCAGCAGGTAGACGTACATCGTCGACTGGCCCCAGTGCGTCAGCACCGTGCGCCCGCGCGGGATCAGCGCGAAGAGGGCGAGGGAGAGGACGACCGCGGTCAGCATCAGCGCCAGACGGACCAGGCCGGCCCACCACTCCGTCTCGCCGAGCGCGTCGTAGGGACGGTCGTAGAAGAACCAGTAGCGCAGGTCGGCCGCGCGGAAAGCGTCGATGTTCACCGTCATCACGATCGCCGTGACGGCGAAGAGGACGAGGGCGACCGCGCGCACGGCGAGGACCCTGCCCGTCGGCAGAGCGAGCCAGCGGTCGACCAGGAGCCGCGAGCCGGTCCGCCAGCCGCGCAGCCGCCAGCCGAAGACGAAGAAGGGCAGGATCCCGATCGCGCGCGCCAGCGAGAAGGTCGAGTCGATGTTGTCGTAGTAGCTGACCCCCACCGCGAGGACGACGCTGATCAGCAGCGGCCAGCGCAGGAGCGCGAGGTAGGGGAGCACGAGACGGAAGATGCCCAGCGCGAGCAGAAACCAGAGCGTCCAGCTGGGCTTGGTCGGGTTGAACTCGGTCTTGCCCTCGACCGCCAGCTGCACCAGCGTCCAGACCGTCTCCATGATCAGGTAGGGAAGCAGGATGTCGGTCATCACCCGGCGCATCGCGCGCGCGTTCGGCGCTCCGGCCTTCGAGAAGTAGCCGGAGATGATGGCGAACGCCGGCATGTGGAACGCGTACACCGTGAGGTAGACGATCAGCGACACGTCGGAGTTGGCGGTCAGGCGCTGGATCCCGTGCCCGATGACCACCAGGGTCACGCAGACGAAGCGGGCGTTGTCCCAGAGCGGGACGCGGCGCTTGGGAGGAGCGCCGACTCCGCCGGTCGCGGGTGCGGGGTCGGCGGGGTTCACCGGGTCAGACTAGCGTTGGGGGCGACGACGGAGTCGGTGGTGTCCGAGGCTTGACGGAAGGGGACGAGCGTGGTTCGACGCGTCGTCGTGACAGGAGCGAGTTCAGGGATCGGTGCGGCCACGGTCCGCCTGTTCCGGGAGCACGGATGGGACGTCGTGGCCGTGGCCCGCCGGCGCGAGAGGCTCGAGGCGCTCGCCGCCGAGACGGGGGCGGGCTTCTTCGTCGCGGATCTGACCGACTCCGCCCAGGTCGACGCCCTGCGGGACCACCTCGCCGCGACCGGAGCCGTGCACGCGCTCGTCAACAACGCCGGCGGTGCGCTCGGACTCGATACCGTGGAGGCGTCCGACCCGGCCGACTGGACCCGGATGTTCGAGATCAACGTGCTCTCGGTGAAGCTGGTCACCAGCGCGCTCCTCCCGCTGCTGCGCCGCGGCGTCGCCGACGCCGGCTCCGAGGGCTCGGCCGACATCGTCACGGTCACCTCCATCGCCGGTCACGTCGCCTACGAGGGCGGCGGCGGGTACAACGCGGCCAAGTTCGCGGCCCACGCCCTGGTGGCCGTGCTGCGCCTCGAGCTCGCGGGCGAGCCGATCCGCGTGGTCGAGATCGCGCCCGGCATGGTGCACACCGAGGAGTTCTCCCTGGTGCGGTTCGGCGGTGACAAGGAGCGGGCCGACAAGGTGTACGACGGAGTCGCCGCGCCCCTGGTGGCCGAGGACGTCGCCGCGGCGATCGTCTCCTCCGTGGAGCTCCCCGCGCACGTCAACCTGGATCTGGTGACGATCAAGCCCGTCGCGCAGGCCGCGCCGCACAAGGTCGTCCGGGGTCCGCTGGCGCCGAAGCTCTGACGGGGGGCGTCCGACCGCCCTCGGGCGATGTGACGCGGAGGCGCGCGACGCTCTAGCCTGTCCATCATGGTTTCCGACGCCGACGACTCCGCCGCCCTCCTCGCCGCCACGGAGAAGGAGGTCCTCGGCTGGCTCGAGTTCGGCGACGCCGCGCGGCATCTCGCGGACGACGTGGTCGCCACGGGCTACCGGCCCGAGCTGGTCGTCGCCATCGCCCGCGGCGGTCTGCTGCTCGCGGGAGCCGTGGCGTACGCGCTCGGCATCAAGAGCTGCGGGGCGCTGAACGTCGAGTTCTACACCGGTGTCGAGGCGCGGCTCGCCGCCCCCGTCGTGCTGCCTCCGCTCCTGGACGAGGCCTCGGTCCGCGGCAAGCGGGTCCTGCTCGTCGACGACGTGTCCGACTCCGGCCACACGCTCGCCCTGTCGGTCAAGCTGATCGAGGCCATGGGTGCCGAGGTGCGCACCGTCACGCTCTACACGAAGCCCCGCACCGTGCTCGAGCCGGACTTCTTCTGGCGCCGCACCCCGCGCTGGATCGTCTTCCCCTGGTCGGCCCTCCCTCCGGTCGACGGCGCTCTCGCTGAGGACGGCGAATGAGCGTCCACCTGATCGGCGGCGGAGGCGGGGCGGAGCACGACTCCGACCTCTACGGCGCCTTCCTGGCGGAGGCGCGCGCCCGCGCCGTCGACGCCGGCCGGATCGAGGGCCCGCGGATCGCGATCGTCGTCGTGCACGACGGGCTGGGGCCCGAGGCCTACGCCGGATACGCGGCGACGCTCGCGTCGGTCGGCCCGATCGAGCCGGTCGCCGTGCTCAAGCCCGAGGGCGGACGCATCAACCCGTCGGTCTTCGACGAGGTCGACGGGATCTTCGTCGGCGGCGGGCTCACCCCCGCGTACCGCGACGCCCTCGAGGACTCGTTCGAGCGCCTGCGCGACCTGGTCTCCTCCGGGACCCCCTACGCCGGGTTCTCGGCCGGTGCCGCCATCGCGGCGGACCGGGCGATCGTCGGCGGATCCCGCATCGGAGGCGTCGTCGTGGCACCGGAGGACGCCGCGGAGGAGCTCGACGAGGTGACGGTGCTCGAGGGCATCGGCCTGGTCGACGTCTCGATAGACGTGCACGCCGCGCAGTGGGGCACGCTCGGCCGCCTCGTGGCCGCGGTCGAGGCCGGCCTCGTCGACGGCGGGGTCGCGATCGACGAGTCGACCGCTCTGACGGTCGGCACGGGAGCGCTGCGCGTCTCGGGCGCCGGGTCCGTCTGGCGCGCGAGCGCCGGCGAGTCCGGGGTGCTCGTGGCCACGCTCGCCGCGAGCTGACCCGTGGACCTCCAGGAGCTGGCGGCTGCCGGCCTGATCGACGCGGGCTGGGCGTCGGCGCTCGCACCGGTGGGCCCGGACATCGCCGCGATGGGCGACTTCCTGCGCGCCGAGGTGGCCGCCGGTCGGCCCTACCTGCCCGCGGGCGCGGACGTGCTCCGGGCCTTCCGCGCTCCGCTCGCGGACGTGCGCGTGCTCATCGTCGGCCAGGACCCGTACCCGACGCCGGGGCATCCGATCGGGCTCTCCTTCGCGGTCGAGCGGCACGTCCGCCCGGTGCCGCGGAGCCTCCAGAACATCTATCGCGAGCTGCGCGACGACCTCGGCGTCACTCCTCCCGAGCACGGCGACCTCGGCGCCTGGACCAGCAGCGGCGTGATGCTGCTCAACCGCGTGCTGACCGTCGCGCCCGGCGCTCCCGCCTCGCACCGCGGGAAGGGCTGGGAGGCGGTCACCGAGCACGCGATCCGGACGCTCGCGGCGCGGGACGCTCCCCTCGTCGCGATCCTCTGGGGGAGGGATGCGGCGGGCCTGCGCCCGCTCCTCGGCGACGCGGGGATCGTCGAGAGCGCGCATCCGAGCCCCCTGTCGGCCTCCCGGGGCTTCTTCGGCTCGCGCCCCTTCAGCCGGGCGAACGCGCTGCTCGTCGAGCGCGGCGCCGAGCCGGTCGACTGGCGCCTGTCGGAGTGAGCGGCCGCGCCGCAGAGCCCGGCGGTGCGCCGATACGCTGGACGCTGTCCGCGCGCGCGGCCCGGATCGACGGAGGGGACCCCCATGCTTGAGGAAGAGTACGAGCAGCGACGCGTCCTGCCGCCGCACCTGCGGAGGACGCCTCCGCCCGAGCCCGACTTCTCGTACGAGATCCGCGAGGCGCGCGAGGAGGACCTCCCCGACATCCGCGAGATCTACAACCACTACGTGCGCAACACCGTCGTGACGTTCGACGAGGACGACTCGACGATCAAGGAGTGGCGCTCGAAGTTCACCAGGAACCAGAAGCTCGGGCTGCCCTTCATCGTCGCGGTGTCGCCGTCCGGGCAGATCCTCGGCTACGCGATGGTCTCGCCCTGGTCCTCGAAGCGCGCGTACCGCTTCACGGTCGAGAACTCGATCTACCTCCGCGCGGCCTCCACCGGCAAGGGCCTGGGCAAGGCGCTGATGACCGAGCTGCTGGAGCGGGCGAAGGCCGTGGGCATCCGTCAGATCATGGCCGTCATCGCAGACAAGGGGGCGGAGGCGTCGCTGGCGATGCACGCCCAGTACGGCTTCGTCGAGGTGGGGCGGATGGGCCGGGTCGGCTTCAAGTTCAACCGCTGGCTCAGCACGGTGCTGCTGCAGAAGACGCTGAAGTAGACGCGCCCGCGGACACTGCGAAAGCGCCGTGCCCGTGAGAGCGGCCGACCCGCGTTCCCTACACTTGTCGGCATGGAATGGCTGGTCCCGCTCATCGTCGTCGTGGCCCTCGTGGTGATCCTCGGGATCTACCTCTGGGCGACCTACAACTCCCTGGTCACCCTCAACGTCCGGGTCGACGAGGCGTGGAGCGACATCACCGTGCAGCTGAAGCGGCGCGCGGATCTGATCCCGAACGTCATCGACTCGGTGAAGGGCTACGCCGCCCATGAGCGCCAGGTGTTCGAGCAGGTCACGCGCGCCCGGGCCGAGACGCTGTCCGCACAGGGGCCGGCGGAGGCGTCCGTCGCCGAGGACCACATGCAGAAGGCGCTCAAGTCGATCTTCGCCGTGGCGGAGGCGTACCCGCAGCTGCAGGCGAGCCAGAACTTCCTCCAGCTCCAGGGCGAGCTCGTCGACTCCGAGGACAAGATCCAGTCGGCCCGCCGGTTCTACAACGGCGGAGTGCGCGAGATGAACACCAAGGTGAAGGTGTTCCCCAACACGCTCTTCTCGCGGCGGCTCGGCTTCTCGGAGCGGGACTTCTTCGAGGTGGACAACCTCGCCGCGATCTCGGAGCCGCCGCGCGTCCAGTTCTGAGGTGCCCGAGCGGACACCTGTCGTCGATCCCTGAGCGGGGGAGAGGCTGACCGTCGGCTCTAGTGCCCGGTGGGCGCGGCGAGCGGTCCGCCGCCGAGCGTCATCAGGTACTCGTCGAACACGGGCGCGGGATCGACCCCGGTGGCGACGGCGTCGACGAGCGCCCGGCGCACCAGGGCCATCACGACGGTGGCGAGGACGGCCGCCCGGGGCGTCTCCTCGGGCTCCAGCCCCATCCGCTCGGCGATCGACGGGGTGAGGGCCGCCTCGCCGTCGTGGAGGGACTGCGCCCAGACCGCGCGCATGGCGGAGGTTTCGGTGAGCAGCGGGATCAGCCGGAGCGTGCGGTCGAGCTGCGGCCCGGACGCGGCGGCGGCGAAGGCGGCGCCGAGGGCGCGGTGGAGCGGCTCGTCGGCGGGGCGCGCCAGGAGTTCGCGGCCCATCGCCGAGATGGCCGCGTAGAGCACGGGCCGCACGCAGTCCTCCTTGCCGCCCAGGTAGCGGTGGAAGGTGCGGAGCGAGATGCCGGCGGCGTGCGCGGGATCGATCGAGCTGACGCCCTTCACCGTGCCGCGCTCGAGGAGGAGCCCCACGCACTTCTCGGAGAGGGCGAGCGCGATCGATCCGGAGCGTTCGTCCACCATGCCGCTCACGCTAGGACATCCGCGTGGCCGGTGCGGAGCGCGGCGAGCAGCGCCGGCGCGAGCGTGCCCCGCTCGACGACCTCGACGCCCTCGAGCCCCTGCCAGGCCGCGGCCTCGACGAGGAGCACGGCGAGCCGCTCCGCCGTGTCGGCGGGAGCATCGGGCTCGAGCCAGGCGGCCTGCACGCGCAGCACCCTCCTCTGCCGGTCGCTCTTGAGGTCGACCCGGGCGGCGAGGACGTCGTCGAGCAGCACCGGGAGGACGTAGTACCCGTGAACGCGCTTCTCGGCGGGGGGGTAGATCTCGATCCGGTAGTGGAAGCCGAAGAGCAGCTCCGCTCTCGGGCGGTGCCAGACGACGGGATCGAAGGGGGAGAGCAGCGCGTCGGCGCGCAGCGTGCGCGGCCGTCGGGCGGCGGTGTGGCGCCAGAGGGCGATCGGACGGCCCGATCGCTCCCACCCGCGCACCTCCACCGGGACGAGCTCGCCGGAGTCGACGAGGTCGCGGACCGCGGCGAGCGCCGGCGCCTGCCGCAGGCGGTGGTAGTCGGCGAGGTCGCCGAGCGTGCCGATGCCGTGGGCGACGGCCGAGCGGCGCACGAGCTCGCGGACGGCGTCCTGCTCCGACACCTCGGTCTCGAGGACCTCGCGCGGCAGCATCCGCTCGGCGAGGGCGTACGAGCGCTCGAACCGGGTCCGGCCCGCGCTCACCACCTCGCCCCAGCGGAAGAGCACCTCGAGGCCGCGTTTGATGTCGGACCAGCCCCACCACGGGCCCGTGCGGGTGTTCGACTCGTGCTCGATCTCGGAGGCGCGCAGGGGCCCGTCGGCCAGAGCGGCCCTCAGCCAGTCGAGCGTGGACCTGTTCTCGGCGGCCCACCCCTCGTGCTCGGGGAGGGCGGTGCGGCGGTAGTGCTCCATCCGCCAGCGGTAGAGCGGGACGTCGGCCCGGCGGATCAGCGCCGCCTCGTGCGCCCAGTACTCGAGGTAGTGCCCCTTCGGCGTGAAGGCGACGGAGTCGAGCAGCGCCCGGTCGTACGGCCCCAGCCGCGCGAGCAGCGGCAGGTAGTGGCTCCGCTCGAAGACGTTGACCGAGTCGAGCTGCAGCGGTCGGATGCGGTCGACGGCCTGGACGATCTGCCGCGTGCCGACGCGCGGCGGCCGCGGCGCTCCGAAGCCCTGCGCGGCGAGGGCGATGCGGCGCGCGAGGGCGGGGGAGATCTGCTCGGTCATGGTCCGTCCACGCTAGCGAAGGCCTCCGACATCGTCGGCGCGGACGCCGCCCCCGTCGTTCTCCCCCGGTTCACCCGGCCGTCCCCGGGTCGTCGCCCTCCGCTCCTACGGTGCCCGAGGCGACCCCGCCGGGTGCGCCGACCCGACTCCTGGAGGACCCGTGAAGACCCAGCGCCGCTCGCGCATCGGCCTGGTGGCCGCAACGACCACCGCCCTCGCCCTGACCCTCTCCGCCTGCTCCGGAGACGCCACCGCCTCGTCGGAGGGCGCCGTCGACGCGTCGACCGCCACCTCTGCCGCCGATCTGGGTGGTCTCGACGCCCTGATCGAGGCGGCGAAGGCCGAGGGCGAGCTCAACGTCATCGCCCTGCCCGACAACTGGGCCAACTACGGCGAGCTCATCGCGGGCTTCGAGGAGGAGTACGGCATCACCGTGAACTCCGCCGACCCCGACGTCTCCTCGGCCGAGGAGATCAGCACCGCCGAGAACCTCGCCGGTCAGGACACCGCTCCCGACGTGTTCGACCTCGGCCCCGCCGTCGCCCTCGCGAACACCGACGTCTTCGCTCCCTACAAGGTCGAGACCTGGGAGGACATCCCGGAGGAGAACAAGGAGGCCACCGGCCTCTGGGTGAACGACTACACCGGGCTCATGTCGATCGGCTACGACCCGGAGGCCGTCCCCGAGCCCGAGTCGATCGAGGACCTCCTCGGCTCGGAGTACCGCGGCGCCGTCGCGATCAACGGCGACCCGACCCAGGCCGGAGCCGCCGCCGCCGCGGTCCAGCTCGCGGCGCTGCAGTCGGGCGGCTCGGCCGACGACATCCAGCCCGGCATCGACTTCTTCGAGAAGCTCAACGACGCCGGCAACTTCCTCCCGCTCGACCCCACCGAGGCCACCATCGCCTCGGGCGAGACCCCCGTGGTCTTCGACTGGAGCTACAACAACCTCGCGGCGGGCACCGCGAACGAGGGCACCCGCGAGTGGGAGACCACCGTCCTGCCGGACGCCGCCGTGGGCAGCTACTACAACCAGGCCGTGAACGCCGACGCCCCGCACCCGGCCGCCGCCCGCCTCTGGCAGGAGTACCTCTACTCCGACCCCGCTCAGAACCTCTACCTCGCGGCCGGCGCGTACCCCGTCCGCCTCGCGGCGATGGTCGAGGCGGGAACGGTCGACCAGGAGGCGCTCGACGCCGTCGGTGAGGCCCCGAGCGATCTGGTGCAGTTCACCGAGGAGCAGACGGCGGCCGCCTCCGCGCTGCTCGCCGAGAAGTGGCCGTCGGCGATCCAGTGACGACCGCCGCCGTCCGCGCCGTGCCCGGGACCCGCGCGTCCCGGGCACGGCGCGGCGTCCCCGAGATCCTGGGCGTCGCGCCGTTCGCGGTCTACGTCCTGCTGTTCCTCGCCGTGCCGACCGTGCTCGCGGTCGCCACCGGCTTCGTCGACGGGGAGGGGCGGCTCACCGCGGCCAACCTGCTCGCACTGGGCGATCCGGTCGTCCTCTCGGCCTTCGGGGCCTCGCTCGGCCTCTCCGCGTTCACCGCGATCGTCGGCGCCGTGCTCGGCGCGATCGTCTGCCTCGCCCTCGTGGGCTCGGACCCGCGCGGTCCCCTCCGCTCGGTGGTGGACGCGGCCGCCGGCGTGCTCGCCCAGTTCGGCGGCGTCATGCTTGCCTTCGCGTTCATCGCGACGATCGGCGTGCAGGGGCTCGTCACCACCCTCCTCGCCGGGATCGGCGTCGACCTCTACGCCGACGGTGTCTGGCTCTACCAGGTGGTCGGCCTCGTGCTCCCGTACCTCTACTTCCAGGTGCCGCTCATGGTCCTGACCTTCCTGCCCGCCCTCGAGGGGCTCCGGCCGGAGTGGGCGGAGGCGAGTGCGGTGCTCGGCGGCGGACGGGCGACGTACTGGTGGCGGGTCGCCGTGCCGGTGCTCGCCCCGTCCTTCCTCGGCTCGGTGCTGCTGCTCTTCGCGAACGCCTTCTCGTCGTTCGCCACGGCGGCCGCGCTGATCAGCCAGGGCGCGCAGATCGTGCCGCTGCAGATCCGCGCCGCCCTGGTCTCCGAGACCGTCCTGGGCCGCGAGAACGTCGCGGGGGCGCTGGCGCTCGGCATGCTCGTGGTCATGGTGGTGCTGATGACGGGCTACTCGCTGCTCCAGCGCCGTGCGCGGCGGTGGCAGCGGTGACCCGCCCTCTCGCCCGGCTGGTGCTGATCGTCACGGGCATCGTCTTCGCCGTGCCGCTGATCGCGATGGCCGAGTTCACGCTCCGCGGTGCGGGCGGCTACGACCTCTCCCACTGGGCGGCGATCGTCGATCCGGCCAACGAGCGCGGCTACCGCTCCCTGTTCCAGGGGATCGGCAACTCGCTGCTGCTGGCGGTCGTGACCGCACTGCTCGTGCTGGTGCTCCTGGTGCCCACGATGCTGCTCGTCGAGATCCGGATGCCGCGGCTGCGGCGCCCGCTCGAGCTCGTCTGCCTGCTCCCGCTGACCGTCCCGGCGATCGTGCTCGTCGTGGGGCTCGCCCCGGTCTACTCCGTCGTCACCCGCGTCGCCGGGTCCGCTCCGTGGACGCTCGCGCTCGCCTACGGGATCCTCGTGCTGCCGTACGCGTACCGTGCCGTCGCCGCCGACCTCTCGGGGCTCGACGTCGTCACCCTCTCGGAGGCGGCGCGCTCGCTCGGCGCCGGCTGGTGGGCCGTGCTGGTGCGGGTGCTGCTGCCGAATCTCCGGCGCGGGCTCGTGGCCGCCGCGCTCATCACCGTGGCGGTGGTCCTCGGCGAGTACACGGTCGCGTCCCTCCTGAGCCGCACCACGCTGCAGACCGGTCTCGTGCAGGTCTCGCGCTCGGACGCCTTCGTCGCCGTCATCTTCTCCCTCCTCTCCCTCCTCTTCGCGTTCGCGCTGCTGCTCGGGATCGGCCGTCTCGCACGGATCGGCCTCCCGCTCGGCGCGGCGCCCTCCTCGAAAGGCGCCGCATGAGCGTGCAGCCCCCGACCACTCCGGGCGCCCGGGTGTCGTTCGTCGACGTCGTCAAGCAGTACGGATCGGCGCGGGCGCTCGACGGCGTCTCGTTCGACGTCGCACCGGGGGAGTTCGTGGCCCTGCTCGGGCCCTCGGGCTGCGGGAAGACCACGGCCCTGCGCGCCCTGAGCGGTCTCGAGCGGATCGACTCGGGACGGATCCTCGTCGACGGCGAGGACGTCTCGGGCACGCCGGTCGCCCGCCGTGACATGGGCATGGTGTTCCAGTCGTACTCGCTCTTCCCGCACCTGCGCGCCCGCGAGAACGTCGAGTTCGGCCTGCGCACCCGCGGTGTCGGTGCCGAGGAGCGCCGTGCCCGGGCTCAGGACGCGCTCGACCTCGTCGGGCTCGGCGCCCTGGGCGACCGCTACGCGCACCAGCTCTCGGGCGGGCAGCAGCAGCGCGTGGCCCTGGCGCGAGCACTCGTCACCCGCCCCCGGGTGCTCCTGCTCGACGAGCCCCTCTCGGCGCTCGACGCCAAGGTCCGCGTGCAGCTGCGCGACGAGATCCGGCGCATCCAGACCGAGGTGGGCATCACCACGTTCTTCGTGACGCACGACCAGGAGGAGGCGCTCGCCGTCGCCGACCGGGTCGCCGTGATGAGCGCGGGCCGCGTCGAGCAGCTCGGCGCCCCGGAGGAGCTGTACACCCGGCCGCGCACCGCGTTCGTCGCGCACTTCGTCGGTCTCTCGAACGTTCTCCCCGGCACGGTGTCGGACGGAGCCGTCGACGTCCTCGGCGTCCGGCTGCCCCTCGTGGACGGAACGTCGCCCGAGGGTGCCGTCGAGGCGTTCCTCCGCCCCGAGGACATCGACGTGGTCGCGGCCGGCGCCGAGGGAGCCCTGGACGCGGTCGTCGTCTCGTCGAGCTTCCTCGGCCCGGTGCGGCGCTCGACGCTGCGCACCGACCAGGGGACCGAGCTCGTCGTGCAGCACGCGGCGAGCGGGAGACTCGAGCCCGGGCAGCGCGTCGGACTCGCGCTCTCGTCCCGCCCCGTGGCCGTGAAGGCCGCCTCCTGAGTCCTCGCAGTCGATACCGCCTCCGGAATGCACCGGGGCCTAGTCTGGGCAGATGAGACTCGGCAGGTCCCGCCGCTCCTCCGGCCCCCGCGTCGTCGACACCGCGGCGCCGCCGGTCCAGCGCGTGCCGGGGACGTCCCGTCCGGTTCCCGATTCGGCCTTCGTGAGCGACGGGATGCGCATCGCCGGCGCCTGGGCGTGGCGCGTCCTCGTGGTCGTCGCCGCCCTCGCGGTGCTGGCGCTCCTGATCATCGAGCTGCGGCTGATCGTCATCCCGCTGCTGGTCGCGATCGTCATCGCCGCACTGCTCGTGCCCTTCTCGGGCTTCCTCCAGCGGCACCGGTGGCCCAAGTGGCTCGCGATCACGATCGCCGAGCTCGGCATCATCGTGATCATCGGCGGGCTGCTCTTCCTGGTGGTCACGCAGGTGTACCAGGGCTTCGACGACCTCAGCCGCCAGACGGTCGAGTCCTACGACGACCTGAAGGCGTGGCTGCTCGAGTCGCCGCTGCACCTGACCGAGGGCGAGATCAACCAGTACGCGCAGCAGGCGCTCACCGCTCTGCAGCAGGACTCCGGGATGCTCGTCAGCGGGGCCCTCAGCGTCGGATCGACGATCGGCCACGTGCTCACCGGCGTGCTGCTGACCCTCTTCTCGACCCTCTTCATCCTCATCGACGGCCCGAACATCTGGCGCTGGGTCGTGCGGCTCTTCCCGCACCGCGCGCGCCCCGCCGTCGACGGCGCGGGCCGCGCCGGCTGGGTCACGCTCACCAACTTCGTGAAGGTGCAGATCTTCGTCGCCTTCATCGACGCCGTCGGCATCGGCGTCGGCGCCGCCCTCCTCGGTGTGCCGCTGGCCATCCCGATCGGCGTCCTCGTGTTCCTGGGCTCCTTCGTGCCCGTGATCGGCGCGGTGGCGACCGGGGCGCTCGCGGTCTTCATCGCCCTCGTCTACAACGGCCCGCTCATCGCCCTGATCCTGCTGATCGTCGTCCTCGGCGTGCAGCAGCTGGAGGGGCACATCCTCCAGCCGCTCGTGATGGGATCGGCGATCAAGATCCACCCCCTGGCGGTCGTCCTCGCGGTCGCCGGCGGCTCCATCGTCGCGGGCATCGCCGGCGCCTTCTTCGCGGTCCCCTTCGTCGCGACCCTCAACGTCATGGTCAACTACGTCGCGAGCGGTGCCTGGCGCTCGCCCACCCGAACCCCCGAGAAAGTTGCCGCAGAGCATGCAGACTAGCCGCGTCGTCGGACCGTCCCTCCTCGAGTTCGAGGAGGCCCGCAGCGTGATCGCCCCCGTGATCGCGAACACCCCCATGGAGACGAGCACGTTCCTCGCCCAGGTGCTGGGCTCGCCCGTGTTCCTCAAGTGCGAGAACCTGCAGCGCACGGGCTCCTACAAGATCCGCGGAGCGGTGTTCCGGATGTCGCGCCTCTCGCCCGAGGAGCGCGCGCGCGGCGTCGTCGCGGCCTCGGCCGGCAATCACGCGCAGGGCGTCGCCTACGCCGCCCGCGAGCTCGGCATCGACGCGACGATCTTCATGCCCATCGGAGTCGCCCTGCCCAAGCTGGCCGCGACCCGCGACTACGGCGCCGACGTCGTCCTGAGCGGGCACATCTTCAACGAGGCCCTCGCGGCGGCGATCGAATTCGCGGAGCGCACCGGAGCGGTCTTCATCCCGCCGTTCGATCACCCCGACGTCGTCACGGGGCAGGGGACCATCGGCCTCGAGATCCTCGAGCAGGCTCCGGGCGTCGAGACGATCGTCGTGCCGATCGGAGGAGGCGGGCTGATCGCGGGCGTCGCGTCGGCCGCCAAGCAGAAGGCGGCCCGCGAGGGGCGCACCCTGCGCGTCATCGGGGTGCAGGCGGCGAACGCGGCCCCGTACCCGCTGTCCCTCGCGAGCGGCGAGCCGACGCTCATCACGATCACCCCGACGATCGCGGACGGCATCGCCGTGGCGATGCCCGGCACCCTCAACTTCGAGATCATCCGGGACGTCGTCGACGAGGTCGTCACGGTCGAGGACGACGACATCGCCCGCGCCCTGCTCGTCCTGCTCGAGCGCGCGAAGCTCGTCGTCGAGCCCGCCGGCGCGGTCGGCATCGCCGCGATCCTCACCGGGAAGATCCGCGACGCGGGACCGACCGCCGTGATCCTGTCCGGCGGCAACATCGACCCGCTCATGATGGAGCGCGTGATCAGCCGCGGACTCGCCGCGTCGGAGCGCTACCTCAAGATGAGCATCGGGCTGCCGGACCGCCCGGGCCAGCTCGCGCGCATCTCCGAGCTGATCTCGGAGGCGAACGCCAACGTGGTCGAGGTGCTGCACACCCGGCACGGCCGGGGGCTGCAGATCAGCGAGGTCGAGCTCGAGATCAGCGTCGAGACCCGCGGGCCCGAGCACGCCGAGCGCGTCCTCCAGGTCCTCCGCGACGCCGGCTACGAGCCCCGGGTCTCGCAGAACTGACCTGCTGCGCCAACGGAAGACGCCACCCGCCGGGCCCCTCCAGGCCCCCACAGGTGGCGTCTCGGTCGGCGGATCGTTCTCCGGTCGTCCGTCCGCAAGGCGGAGGAAGGAGTCGTACCGTCAGGTACGGCGACCGACGACAACGCCGTGGACGGGCGACCGGAGGACGATCAGTGGCCGTTCCAGGTCTCGACGTTGACGATGCGGACCGTGATGGTCCGGCCGTTCGGAGCCTCGAAGCTGGTCGAGTCGTCGAGCTTGAGGCCCATGATCGCCGATCCGAGCGGGCTCTGGGGGCTGTAGACGTCGAGGTCGCTCTCGCCCGCCATCTCGCGGTTGCCGAGCAGGAAGCGCGACTCGTCGCCCGCGATCTCGGCGGTGATGATCGTGCCGGCCTCGACCACTCCGTGGCTCTCGGGCGGCGTGCCGATCTCGGCCTCGCGCAGCAGCGAGGTCAGCTGCCGGATGCGCGCCTCGATCTTGCCCTGCTCGTCCTTCGCGGCGTGGTAGCCGCCGTTCTCCTTGAGGTCGCCCTCCTCGCGAGCGACCTCGATCCGCTTCGCGATCTCCTCGCGTCCGGCGGTGGACAGCTCGTTCAGCTCCGCCTGGAGGCGGTCGTACGACTCCTGGGTCATCCAGGTGACCTGAGGCTGGTCGGCCATGGTGGGCTCCTCACGTGACTGCCGCGTGCAGCGCGGGCGAGCGGCGGGCCGAGGAGCTCGCACCCCGTCGTCCGTGTCGCCCGGCGCCCGTCGGCGGCGGGAAAAAGACAAGGCCCCGACGAGTCCGTCAGGGCACCCGGCAACCCTACGGGAGCCAGCAGGACGAGATCAAACCTGTGTTCGCGAGCTCTGTGGTGCGCACGGTCTCGGTGAAGGAGCGGAAGCGGTCGTCGGAGGCGGGGTACTCGACGACGAGCCAGCCCACCACGGCGGACTGCTCGTTGAGCGCCTGGACGGCGCACGCGACCTCCGTGCCGACCGGCGCGGTGAGGTCGAAGGAGACGGTCACGGTGCGGTCGTCGACGACCTGGTGCGCCGTGTCCTGGACGTCGACGCCGTCGCGACCGCTGTCCAGGCCCGCCCAGACCACCCAGGCGGCGAAAACGGCGACGAAGGCGAGAGCGACGGCCCCGAACAGCCAGCGGCTGCCGCGGCGGGTGCGGGGCGTGCGTCCGTAGCGCGAGGCGAGGGGACCGGCGTCGCGGAACCCGTCCGGCTCGAGCGCGGTGCCGTCGGCGCCCTCCGCGATCTCGTCGCTCCGCTCGGAGCTGTCGGACGTGCGGGCGACCACGGAACTCCCTGGATGTTGCGTCTACTCTTGACGGACGACGCGTGCTCGTGGAGCCAGCGCGTCGACCCCATTAAACCCCGAGGAATCGAGCGATCGTGTCCCAGGCCGCCGAGGTCTCCGTCGATTCGGAGGTGCGGGAGGTCCCGCGCCTCCTCGCCGTGCACGCCCACCCCGACGACGAGTCGAGCAAGGGTGCCGCGACCCTCGCGGCCTACGCCGACCGGGGCGCCGAGGTGATGGTCGTCTCCTGCACCGGGGGCGAGGCCGGCTCCGTCCTCAACGAGGCGCTCGCCGCCCGCGCGCACGCCGAGCGCGACATGGGCGGCCTGCGCCGCCTCGAGATGGCCGAGGCGCAGCGGATCCTCGGCGTCCAGCACACCTGGCTCGGCTTCGTCGACTCCGGCATGGAGGAGGACGGCTCCGTGCCGCCGTCGAGCTTCGCGGCGCTCCCGCTCGAGACGGCGTCGGCCCCGCTCGTGCGCCTCGTCCGCCGCTTCAAGCCGCACGTGATCATCAGCTACGACGAGAACGGAGGCTACCCGCACCCGGACCACATCCGGGCGCACCAGGTCGCGATGGAGGCGTTCCGCGCCGCCGGAGAGCCCGACGAGTACCCGGGGCTCGGCGAGCCGTGGCCGGTCGCGAAGCTCTACTACGACCGCGTCTTCAGCGGTCAGAAGCTGCGGGCGATCGCCGAGCACCTGCGCTCCCTCGACCCCGAGGACCCGCGCCTGGCGACCTTCGAGGAGATGAAGCGCTGGACCGACGACGCGCCCTACCTCGCGACGACCCAGGTGCTGATCTCGGGCTTCCACGACCGGAGGGACGCCGCACTGCGCGCGCACGCCAGTCAGGTCGCCCCCGACAACGCGTTCTTCTTCCTCCCGCACGAGGCGATCGACGCCGCGTGGCCCACCGACGACTTCCAGCTCGTGCAGTCGCGCGTGGACGCGCCGACCCCCGAGACCGATCTCTTCGCCGGAGTCGACGTGGCCTACCCGCTCGCTGAGCAGAAGGAGGGATCCGCATGATCCCCGCCGCCGTCTCCGCCGTTGCCGATGCGGCCGGTCTCGCGTTGGCCCGCGTCGCCGCCGCGACCCCGTCGCCGGCTCCGGACTTCAACGAGGACACGGTGACACCCGGTCTCTTCGGCTTCATCACGATGCTCGTGATCGCCGTGGCCGCCGTGCTGCTCGCCCTCGACATGGTGCGCCGCGTGCGCCGGACCACCTACCGCGAGCAGGTGGCGGAGCGGCTCGACGCCGAGGAACGCGACCGCGATGCCGCGGCGGCCGCAGAGCGACCCGAGGGCCCCTCCTCCGACCGCTGACGGGTACTCAGCCTCCGTTGTAGGCGGGGTCGATCGAGATCAGCAGCGCGGCGGTCCAGTGGCAGAGGAACGCCACCGCGGTGAGAGCGTGGAAGATCTCGTGGAAGCCGAAGACCCCGGGAACGGGGTTGGGCCGCTTGATCCCGTAGACGACGGCTCCGACCGTGTAGCAGAGTCCGCCGACGATGACGAGGACCATCATCGTCGCGCTCGCTTCGAGCAGCGGTCCGAGGTACATCACGGCCGCCCAGCCCAGGAGGAGGTAGAGCGGCACGTAGAGCCAGCGCGGCGCCGAGATCCAGAACACCCGGAAGCCGATGCCCAGGAGCGCGCCCGACCAGACGAGCACGAGCAGCAGCGTGCCCTGCTCGGGCGGCAGGGCGAGCACGGCGAGCGGCGTGTAGGTGCCCGCGATCAGCAGGAAGATGTTGGCGTGGTCGATCCGCTTCAGGATCATCTTCGTCCTCGGCCGCCAGTCGAAGCGGTGGTACAGCGCCGAGTTCCCGAAGAGCAGCAGCGACGAGGTCGCGAAGACCACCGCGGCCCACTTCGCGGCGGCGCCGTCGGCCACGGAGACGAGGACGACGCCCGCGACGATCGCGAGCGGGAACAGTCCCGCGTGGATCCAGCCGCGCCAGGTGGGCCTCGACTCCGGGACCGCGCCGTTCTCGATCTCGTCGTCGACGAGCGGGAGGTTCGGGAGGTCCGGCCCCGAGGCGTCGTCCCGCGCGACCGCGTCGTCCCCTGCGGTCGGGGACCGGCGGGCCGGATCGGAGGCGGGGGGCATCGGCCGGTGGCTCATGCGGCCCAGGATACGGCTCGCTCCGGTGACCCCGCCTAGCGCCGCTCGGGACGCGGTGACCCTTCGGCGCCCCGGGCATCGACTACCGTAGCGATGTGCCGAAGCCGAGACTGCCTGTGGGGAGGGACCTCCTCTACGGCGTCTACAAGAAGCGCCTGCGGTCGAGCCTCGTCCCCGGGACGCTGCCGAACCACGTCGCGATGATCATCGACGGCAACCGCCGGTGGGCGCGGCAGCGGGCGCTCGAGACCGCCGCGCACGGGCACCGCGCGGGAGCCGCGAAGGTGCACGAGTTCCTGCAGTGGTGCGACGAGCTCGGCATCCGGCACGTCACCCTCTACCTGCTCTCTCAGGACAACCTCGTCGGCCGCGAGAGCTCCGAGCTCACCGAGCTGATCGCGATCATCGCCGATCTCGCCGAGGAGGTCTCGCAGCAGCCCGACTGGCGGGTGCAGCACGTCGGCTCCGACGACGGATTGCCGGAGTCGCTGATCACCGCGCTCGACACGGCCGAGGAGCGGACGGCGCGGCACACCGGGCTGCACGTGAACCTCGCGGTCGGCTACGGCGGGCGCCACGAGATCGCCCAGGCCGTGCGCAGCATCCTCGACGAGCACGGCAAGCGCGGCTCCTCCATCGAGGACGTCGCCGAGCTGCTCACTCCCGAGCTGATCGGCGAGCACCTCTACACGAGCGGCCAGCCCGACCCGGACCTCGTGATCCGGACCTCGGGAGAGCAGCGTCTCTCGGACTTCATGCTCTGGCAGAGCGCGCACAGCGAGTTCTACTTCATGGAGGCGCTCGGCCCCGACATCCGCGAGGTCGACTTCCTCCGCGCTCTGCGCGACTACGCGGGGCGGCACCGCCGCTTCGGCAGCTGAGCACCGCTGCACCACCCATCGGAAGGGCCGGCATGAGCACGACGAGCACCCTGGGGATCGACGACTTCCTCGCCACCTTCTCGGAGCAGACGGGCTATCTCGACTTCGCCCGCATCGGTCCCGTCTCGGCGACCGCCGTCGCCGAGCAGGACGCCGCGACCCGGCTCCTGCAGGCCGGGCGCTCGCTCGACGAGCTGCAGAAGCAGGACGCGCGCGTCCGCTCCGCCGTGTCGGCCCTGGTCGATCTGCCGGCCGATCAGATCGTCTTCCAGCCGAACACCTCGACGGGCCTCCTGCACACGATGTTCGGCGCCACCGGAGGCGTGCTGCTGTCAGCGGGGGAGTTCCCGAGCCTGCCCTTCGCCGCGGTGCGCGCCCAGCAGGCGCTGGGCGCCGTGACGCCGGTGTGGCTGCCGGGCGGACCGGGGCGAGTCACGCCAGACGGGGTGCGCGAGCATCTCACCCCGGACGTGACCGCGGTCGCGGTCAGCCTCGTCGACTCCCGCACGGGTCACCTCGCCGATCTCGAGGGCCTGCGCGACGTCATCGGCGATCGGCTCCTGATCGTCGACGCCATCCAGGGCTTCGGGATCGTCGACGCGCCCTGGGCCGCGGCCGACGTGATCGTGTCCGGCGGGCAGAAGTGGGTGCGGGCGGGCTGGGGCACGGGCTTCCTCGCGCTGAGCGAGCGCGCTCTGGAACGGCTCTCGCCGGTGCTCTCGGGGTGGACCGGGGCGGACGCCGTCGAGCCGTGGGACGAGGTGGCACCGCCCCGCTCCGGCGCGGGCGCGTTCAGCGTGACCAACCCCGACCCGATCGCTCAGGCGCGCTTCGCCGGCGCGCTCGAGGACATCGCCTCGGTGGGCGTGACCGCGATCGCCGCGCGGATCGCCGAGCGGGTCAGCGCGATCGTCGACCTCGCCGACGAGTTCGGGCTCGCTCTCGTCAGCTCCCGCGACGAGAGGGAGCGCGCCGGCATCGTCGTGGTCGAGCCGGCCGCGGAGGAGCTCGCACCCCTGAGCGCGTCCCTCGCCGTGCACGGAGTGACGGCGCGCCTGCGCCCCGGCACCGTGCGCTTCAGCGCCCACTCCAGCACCAGCGACGACACGCTCGCGGCTCTGCGGGCCGCCCTCGTCTCGGCGGGCACGGGCGCCGCGTTCTGAGCCACCCGCGCGTTCACACACTGGTTACACATTCGTAGCGGTGGGAAGCACATGGATGTCATTCGCGGGGTTATGTTCGAGACATCAGGTGAAGCGCCTGGTCGAGACGGCCACAGAAGTACGGCTCGATATCGCGCAGACCAGTGAAGGGAACTGCGCGGTGCGGGAACGCACCGATGGCCGGCTCGCACAGTGAGCCGGGGGTGTCGAAGCCCCCGGGGTGTGGAGAGTCGTCGTGACAGTTCCCCAGGGTATGGACCAGCAGGCCGGAGCGCAGGGCGGCATCCACCGCCGAGCGCAGCACGGGTCCGCCGGCTCCTCCGATCAGCTCCTGCGCACGTACGTGCTCGACACGTCGGTGCTGCTGTCGGACCCGATGGCCATGTTCCGGTTCGCGGAGCACGCGGTCGTCCTGCCGATCGTCGTGATCGGCGAGCTCGAGGGCAAGCGCCACGATCCCGAGATCGGCTACTTCGCCCGCCAGGCGCTGCGGCACCTCGACGAGCTGCGCGTCAAGCACGAGCGCCTCGACTTCCCGATCGCCGTCGGCAACGGGGGGACGCTGCGGGTCGAGCTCAACCACTCGAACATGTCGGTCCTTCCCAGCGGGCTGCAGCTGGGCGACAACGACGCCCGCATCCTCGCCGTCGCGATGAACCTGGCGAACGAGGGCTCGGCCGTCACCGTCGTCTCGAAGGACATGCCGATGCGGGTGAAGGCCGCGTCGATCGGCCTCGCCGCCGAGGAGTACCTCGCCGAGCTCGCCCCGGAGTCGGGCTGGACCGGGATGGACGACATCACGCTCGAGGGCGGCGCGATGAGCGAGTTCTACGACCGGGAGCGCCTCTTCACCGACGCGGTCGAGGGCATTCCCATCAACACGGGACTGGTCGTCCACTCGGACCGGGGCTCCGCACTCGCCCGGGTGACCGGGAAGCGGCAGATCACGCTGGTGCGCGGGGACCGCGACGTCTTCGGGCTGCACGGCCGCTCGGCGGAGCAGCGGCTCGCGATCGACCTGCTCCTCGACCAGGAGGTGGGGATCGTCTCGCTCGGCGGCCGCGCCGGAACCGGCAAATCGGCGCTCGCGCTCTGCGCGGGGCTGGAAGCGGTGCTGGAGAAGCGCCAGCACAAGAAGATCATGGTCTTCCGTCCGCTGTACGCGGTCGGCGGCCAGGACCTCGGCTTCCTGCCCGGCGACGCGGCCGAGAAGATGAACCCGTGGGCGCAGGCGGTCTTCGACACGCTCGGCGCGCTGGTCTCGCAGAACGTGCTCGACGAGGTGATCGAGCGCGGGATGCTCGAGGTGCTGCCGCTCACGCACATCCGCGGTCGGTCCCTGCACGACGCGTTCGTGATCGTGGACGAGGCGCAGTCGCTCGAGCGGAACGTGCTGCTGACGGTCCTCTCGCGCGTCGGGCAGAACTCGCGGGTCGTGCTGACCCACGATGTCGCGCAGCGCGACAACCTGCGGGTCGGCCGGCACGACGGAGTCGCGTCGGTGATCGAGACGCTGAAGGGGCACCCGCTGTTCGCGCACGTCACGCTCACCCGCTCCGAGCGCTCGGCGATCGCGGCGCTGGTGACCGAGATGCTGGAGTCGAACGAGCTGGCGTAGGAGCCGATCCGCCGCTCCGGCACCCGCGTCCGGCGCGCAGGATCCTCGGATACCTGCGCGCCGGACGCGGTTCTGCGAGCCCGAGGACGACCCGGGACGGGGAGTCCGGTCCGACGGCGTAGCGTGGGCCGGGTGAGCATCCTCGATGACGCGCTCCTCGAGCGCTTCCGCCTCCGTGCCGCCGACTACGACGAGCGCAACGCGTTCTTCGCCGAGGACCTCGAGGAGCTCCGCGCGATCGGCTACCTGGCGCTGCTCGTGCCGGAGGAGCTCGGTGGACGCGGCGTCGGCCTCGAGCAGGCGGCGGCCGAGCAGACCCGGCTCGCGACGGCCGCTCCGGCGACGGCGCTCGCCGTGAACATGCACCTCGTCTGGACCGGGGTGGCGAAGGCCCTCCGCGATCGCGGCGACGACTCCCTCGAGCACGTGCTCGCGGACGCCGCCGCGGGGCACGTCTTCGCCTTCGGCAACAGCGAGCCGGGGAACGACCTCGTCCTCTTCGACTCCCTCGTCCGGGCCGATCGGCAACCCGACGGCGGGTACCGCTTCACGGGCACCAAGATCTTCACCTCCCTCTCGCCGGCCTGGACGCGCCTCGGGATCTTCGGCAGGGACGACAGCGGAGCCGAGCCCCGGCTCGTGCACGGCTTCATCGACCGGGACGCTCCGTCGGACCCCGTCGCCGGCCTGAGCGTGCGCGACGACTGGGACACGCTCGGCATGCGGGCCACCCAGAGCCGCACGACCGTGCTGGACGGGGTGCGCATCCCGGCCTCGCGGATGGTCCGCTCGCTGCCCGTCGGGCCGAACGCGGATCCGCTGGTCTTCGCGATCTTCTCGGCCTTCGAGCTGCTGATCGCCTCCGTCTACCTCGGCGTCGCCCAGCGCGCGCTGACCTTGGCCGTCGAGGCGGCGCACCGCCGCACGTCGCTCAAGGCGGGAGGCCGCAGCCTCGCACACGACCCGGACATCCGCCGGCGCGTCGCCGACGCGGCGATCCTGCTCGACGGCCTGGAGGCTCCGCTGCGCTCGGCCGCGGCCGACGTCGACGCCCTGGTCGACCGCGGTGCCGCGTGGTTCCCCTCGCTCGTCGGTGTGAAGATCCGCACGACGGAGGCGGCGCTGCGCATCGTGGAGAGTGCGGTGCGGGTCGCAGGCGGCTCGGCCTACTCGCGGAGCTCGGAGCTGTCGCGCCTCTACCGCGACGTGCTCGCGGGGCTGTTCCACCCGTCCGGCGACGAGTCCGCCCACTCGACCTTCGCGAACGCCTGGCTCGGTCCGGTGCCCGCGCCGGAGTGACATCCGCACCTGTGGAGAGTGCCGACGGGATCGGTCCGCGGACGGCTACGGTCTGCGGATGCTGTCGGCGCCCCTTCCCCTGCGCGATCTCGTCGCGACAGCCCTCGGAGCGACTGCGCTGATCGCGGTCGCGGTGCCCTCGCCGCTGCCTGCGGGGTCGCTCGTCGTCGCGGTACTCGTCGCGGCGGTCTCTGTCCCGCTCGTCCTCGGTGATGTCCGAGAGCACCGCCTGCCGAACGCGCTGACCCTGCCGCTGCTCGCGGCCGGTGCCGCCTCGGTGGTCGGGGACGTGCTGTCGGGCCGCGGGGATCGGTCGGCACTCGCCGCACTGACGGCGTCCGTCGTGCTCGGGGCCCTGCACCTCGCGGGCGGTCTGGGCATGGGCGACGTGAAGCTCGGTTCAGCGCTCGCGTTGCCCCTCTCCACCCTCTCCCCGGAGGCCGCGCTGACGGGTCTGCTGCTCCCGTTCCTTTTGGCAGGCACCTGGACCCTGCCGCTCCTGCTCCGAGGCGACTCCTCCCGGATCCCTTTCGGCCCCTTCCAGCTCACCGCCTTCTGGCTCGTCCTCGCCCTCCACTGACACCCCGGACAAGTGCACTGACAGCGGACGACCAGCCGCCCCCCTCGAGGCGAACGGGTGAAACGCGTGCCAGCGTTTCGCCCTAGCCGCACGGAGGACGCTCTGCGGGGCGCCCCCACCTTGAGAAGCCGACCGCGGTTCGTCCTGCGCATCGCGCAGGACGAACCAGAGAACTCAGCCGGGGTGGGTCATGCTCATCACGTCGAGAGCACGGTCGAGCTGCTCCTCCGTGACCTCGCCGCGCTCGACGAAGCCGAGGTCGACGACCGACTCGCGGACCGTGATCCCCTTGGCGACGGAGTTCTTCGCGACCTTGGCGGCGGCCTCGTAGCCGATCACCTTGTTCAGCGGAGTGACGATCGACGGCGAGGACTCGGCCAGGGCACGAGCGCGCTCGAGGTTGGCCTCGAGCCCCTCGACGGTCTTGTCCGCGAGAAGGACGGACGACGTGGAGAGCAGGCGGATCGACTCCAGGAGCGCCGTGCCCATGACGGGGATGGCGACGTTGAGCTCGAAGGCCCCCGAGGCGCCCGCCCACGCGATGGTGGCGTCGTTGCCAATGACGCGGGCGCAGACCATGAGGACCGCCTCGGGGATCACCGGGTTCACCTTGCCGGGCATGATCGAGGAGCCGGGCTGGAGATCGGGGATGTGCAGCTCGCCGAGACCGGTGTTGGGTCCGGAGCCCATCCAGCGCAGGTCGTTGTTGATCTTGGTGAGGCTCACGGCCAGCACGCGGAGCGCGCCGGACGCCTCGACCAGCGAGTCGCGGGCGCCCTGGGCCTCGAAGTGGTTGCGGGCCTCGGTGACGGGCAGGCCGGTCTCCTCCGCGAGGCGCGCGATGACCTTCTGCGGGAATCCGGCCGGCGTGTTGATCCCTGTGCCGACGGCGGTGCCGCCGAGCGGGACCTCCGCGACGCGGGGGAGCGCCGACTGCACCCGCTCGATGCCGAGGCGGATCTGCGCGGCGTAGCCGCCGAACTCCTGGCCGAGGGTGACGGGAGTCGCGTCCATCAGGTGCGTGCGTCCGGACTTGACCGCCTCGCTCCAGAGCTCGGCCTTGGCCTCGAGCGCCTCGGCGAGGTGCTCGAGCGAGGGGATGAGGCTCTCGATCAGCGCACCGGTGACGGCGACGTGCACCGAGGTGGGGAAGACGTCGTTCGAGGACTGCGAGGCGTTCACGTGGTCGTTCGGGTGGACCTGCCGGCCGAGCGCCGTCGTCGCGAGGCTGCTCAGCACCTCGTTCATGTTCATGTTCGAGGAGGTGCCCGAGCCGGTCTGGTAGACGTCGATCGGGAAGTGCTCGTCGTAGCCGCCGGCCACGATCAGGTCGGCCGCCTCGGCGATCGCCCGTGCGATGTCGGCGTCGAGCACGCCCAGCTCGGCGTTGGCGAGAGCCGCCGCCTTCTTGATCCGCGCGAGCGCCTTGATCTGGGCGGACTCGAGTCCGGCCCCCGAGATCGGGAAGTTCTCGACGGCGCGCTGGGTCTGCGCGGCGTAGAGGGCGTCGCGCGGGACGCGCACCTCGCCCATCGTGTCGTGCTCGATGCGGAAGTCGCCGGAGTCGGTCGGGAGGTGATCCACCACGCTGTGTTCGTCCTTGTCTGATCGTCTGTGCGGTTCGCCGGAGCCGGTCATTCGGCGCCGGGCACCGCCGCGTCGGGGGACGCGGCGGACTGGAGGGGGCTGAGCGTGCGCTCCTGCTCCGAGAGGTAGGGGCTCAGCTGCGGCGGGTCGATTCCGAGGACCACGTCCGAGACGACGGTGCCGTCCGAGAGCCGGTAGTTCGCTCCGACCACGGCGAGGGCGCCCGTGGCGACCGCATCGGCGATGAGGGGGGAGCGCTGCAGCATCTCGGCGACCGTGTCGCGCAGGTGCTCGCGGCCGACCACGAGGGTGTCGGTGGCCGAGGGGTCGACGAGGACGCGACCGTCGGGCTGCGGCCCGACGACGCGGCGCACCGCGGGGATGATCGGCTCGATGAGGTGCTCGATGTGCGGCGGGAGGCGCTGGGCGCCCGGTGCCTGCGACTCGATCGCGGCCTTCACCGCTCCGCACTCGTCGTGGCCGAGGACCAGGATCAGCTTCACTCCGAGCACGGCGACCGCGTACTCGAGGGAGCCGAGGATGGAGTCGGCGATGACCTGGCCGGCGTTGCGCACGACGAAGAGGTCGCCGAGACCGAGGTCGAAGATGATCTCGGCCGCGAGGCGGGAGTCGCTGCAGCCGAAGAGAGCGGCCAGCGGACGCTGCTCGGAGGCGAGCTCGGCGCGGCGCTCGACGTCCTGGCGGGGGTGGCGGGGCTCGCCGGCGACGAAGCGCTGGTTGCCGCGCAGCATCTCCTTCCACACCCAGGCGGGCGGGCGGGACTCCCGCGGCACCGGGATGGTCTGCGGAGCGCCGCTCTCGAGGCTGTCGTCGTGGTTCGTCACTGTTCCTCCTGGCCGATCTGGGGCGAGACGGCGTCGACGACCTCGCGGATGCGCTCCACGGGGGCCGTGCCGTAGACGAGGTACGTGCTGGCGCCCTCGGTCGTCTCGAGCGCGTACGGGGTGTTGCCGGTGTCCTGTCCGGAGTCGCGGCGGTCGTAGACCGTCCACTCGCGGCCGTCGATCTGCTCGACCCCGGTCGCTCCGGCGCGGTCGAGCTGGCGGGCGACCCACGCCTCGTCGGCGTCGAAGCCTTGGCTGACGCCGATGTAGCCGGAGTCGGGGGCGGGGGTCAGCAGGCCGATGTACCAGTAGTCGATGCCGCCGTCGGTGCGGAGCTCGGCGGCGTTGGCCGACCAGCCCTCCGGCATGTCCGGCACGACGAGCGTCTCGGTCTCGCCGAGCTGGAGCTGCGAGGCGACGAGCGGGACGTCGATGGCGGGGCGGTCGGTGCCGTCGCCGCGCGGGACGATCAGGACGATCAGAGCGACGACGCCGACGGTGGCGAGCAGCGAGAAGACGAGGTTGTTCACCGTCTTGCGCTGGCGGTAGAGCCGGGAGTTCTCGGCCTTGCGGGCGGCGATCTCGGCGGGCGTCTCGGGACGGCCGAGCTCGGCGACGACCCGCGGCTCCTTGCGGCGGCTCATCCGGCGCTCGATCCCGAGCGGGCGGCCTCGAGGCGGGCGCGGGCGCCGATCAGCCACTCCTCGCAGCGCGCCGCGAGGGCCTCGCCGCGTTCCCACAGCGCCAGGGAGCGCTCCAGGGTGGAGCTGCCCTGCTCGAGCTCGGACACCACGCGCACGAGCTCGTCGCGGGCCTGCTCGTAGCTGAACTCGGAGACGTCGGAGTCGAGTCCCTCGGGAGCGGGGGAGTCGGTGCGGGCGTCGGCCATGGTGTTGATCCTATCGATCGGGGCATGCGGGGGAGGCGCGGCGGGGGAGGTCGGCGAGTGGTCAGCCGCGGCCGGCGGGATCGTCCGCGGGGCCCTCCGAGCGGGCGGCGACGGCTCCCTCGGCGAGGGTCAGGACGAGCGCCTCGCCCGCGCCGGCGTCGCCGGGCGAGCGGACGACGTGGCCCGCCGCGTTCTGCACGATCGCGTAGCCGCGGTCCAGCGTGTGCTGCGGCGACAGGGCGCGCAGGTGCCCGTGCAGGCGCTCCACCTCGAGGTGGGCGCGCTCGATCCGCCGCTCCACGAGCTCGGCCCCGCGGGCGACCCAGCGGGTGAGCTCCTCGGAGCGCTGATCCACGAGGACCCGGGGGTTGGCGAGGACGGGTCGGGAGCGCAGCTGCGACAGCCGGTCGACCTCGTGCGAGACGAGACCGCTCACCCGGGTGGTCATCCGCAGTCGTGCCTGCTGCACCCGCAGGAGCTCGTCGGAGACGTCCGGGACCACGCGCTTGGCCGCGTCGGTCGGGGTGGAGGCGCGCAGATCGGCGACGTCGTCCAGCAGCGGGCGGTCGGCCTCGTGGCCGATCGCGCTGACGACGGGGGTCGCGCAGGCCGCGACGGCCCGCACGAGCGACTCGTCGCTGAAGCCGAGGAGGTTCTGGAAGTCGCCGCCGCCCCGGGCGATCACGATGACGTCGATCCCCTCGTCGGCGTCGAGCGTGCGCAGCGCCGCGGTGACCTCGGCCACCGTGCGCTCGCCCTGCACCGCGGCGTGCACGACGCGGAAGCGGACGGCCGGCCAGCGCAGCTGGGCGTTGCGCAGCACGTCCTTCTCGGCGTCCGAGTCCTTGCCGGTGATGAGGCCCACGCCGTGGGGGAGGAACGGGAGCCGCTTCTTGCGACCCGGCTCGAACAGCCCCTCGGAGGCGAGCTGCCGTCGCAGGCGCTCGAGCTTCTCGAGCAGATCGCCGAGGCCGACGTGGCGCATCTCGAACACCTGCATGGTGAGCGTGCCGCCCTTGAGCCAGTAATTCGGCTTGACGAGCGCGATCACGCGCGCACCCTGCGCGAGATCTGCCGGGATGCGCGACCGGACGGAGGACCAGATCGTGAAGCCGACGGTGGCGTCGCCCGAGACGTCCTTCAGCTTGCCGTAGACGTTGCCGCCCGAGACGCCCCACTGGGTGATCTCGCCCTCGACCCACGCCGTGCCCAGGCGCTCGATCCAGCCCTTGAGCTTGCTCGCGAGCAGGCCGACCGGCCAGGGGTTCTCTGCGGTGGGAGGGGCGTCTGTCATCGGTGCCTTCGCTCGGGCGGGCGGTGGGGGAGCGGGGGCGATCCCGCGTCGACCACCGTACGGGATGCCTCCGACAGCGCATCGGCCCCTGCTCAGCTGCGAGCGCATAGAATCGGGGGGTGAGTCACGTCTCTATCAGCCTGCCCATGCCGCGCATGCCCCGCGCCACCGGGCGCCTCCGCGACGTCCCCGTCGACGGCGCGAAGCGCGTGCTCCTCGCCGCTCCGCGCGGCTACTGCGCCGGAGTCGACCGCGCGGTCGTCGCCGTCGAGAAGGCCATCGAGCACTACGGCGCCCCGGTCTACGTGCGCAAGCAGATCGTGCACAACGTGCACGTCGTCTCGACGCTCGAGAGCCAGGGAGCGATCTTCGTCGACGAGGTCGACGAGGTCCCCGAGGGCTCCCACATCGTCTTCAGCGCGCACGGGGTGTCGCCCGCCGTCGTGCAGGGAGCGGCCGACCGCAACCTGCAGGCGATCGACGCCACCTGCCCGCTCGTCACGAAGGTGCACCGCGAGGCCGTCCGCTTCGCCCGCGACGACTTCGAGATCCTCCTGATCGGCCACGAGGGCCACGAGGAGGTCGAGGGCACCGCCGGAGAGGCCCCCGATCACGTGACCCTGGTCGGCAGCCCCGACGAGGTCGACACCATCGTCGTGAAGGACCCGGACAAGGTCGTCTGGCTCTCGCAGACCACGCTCTCGGTCGACGAGACCATGGAGACTGTCCGCCGCCTCCGCGAGCGCTTCCCGAACCTGCAGGATCCGCCGAGCGACGACATCTGCTACGCCACGCAGAACCGCCAGGTCGCGATCAAGAAGGTCGCCGCCGACGCCGAGCTCGTGATCGTCGTCGGATCCGCCAACTCCTCCAACTCCGTGCGCCTCGTCGAGGTCGCCCTCGAGTACGGCGCGAAGGCCGCGTACCGAGTCGACTACGCGAGCGAGATCAAGCAGGAGTGGCTCGAGGGCATCCGCACCGTGGGCGTCACGAGCGGCGCGTCGGTGCCCGAGGTCCTCGTGCGCGAGGTCCTCGACGACCTCGCGGCCGCGGGCTACGGCGACGTCGAGGAGGTCAAGACGGCGGAGGAGGACCTCATGTTCTCGCTGCCCAAGGAGCTCCGGAAGGACGTCGCCGGCAAGCGCGACGCCCGTGCGATCGGCGGCCGCACCACGGCGCCGGTCCGCGGCTGACCGCTCCCTCACGCACGAGAGGCCGCCTTCCCCGAGGGGAGGGCGGCCTCTCGTGCGTGAGTGCGGCGCGCCTCAGGCGTCCAGGCCCGCTGCGCCCTGGCTCGACATGCGCGAGACGTAGTCGGCGAACGTCGGGTCGCCCAGGATCGCGATGCCGGCGACGATCATCGAGAGCACGACCGTGGCCACGATCCCGAGGATCGGGACGAGCACGGCGCGCTTGCCCGCGCGGAGCCGGCGGATCGAGATCCAGACGGCGAAGGCCACGACGAGCGACTGCGCGAGCGCGATCGCCACTCCGAGCGTGCGCGCGAGATCCGGGGACGCGTACGTGCCGATCCCCTGACTCGTGTAGAGGTCCTCGAGCGTCGTCGCGAAGCTCGAGGGATCGAGCAGCGTCGGCACGGCGAAGAAGACGCCGAGCGCCAGCAGGACGATCGTCAGCAGCCGGTCGACCGGATGCGCGGCCGTGGGCTTGGACGGAGCCGTCGCGGGGCGCGGCTCGGTCTCGGACCCGCGGGGATCGGGGACCACCGTGTCGGCCGGAGGGTTCCACGACCAGCCGGGAGGCGCGTACTCGCCGTACTGCGGCTTCGGGCGCTCGGAGCCGCCCGACTGGTCGTGTGCGTTCGTCACGGAGCGGAGTCCTACTTCCCGGAGTTGCCGGCGGAGCCGAGCTGACGGGTCGCCTCGGCGACGCGGGCGGCCATGGCGGTCTCGGCGATCTTGCCCCAGGCGCGCGGGTCGTAGATCTTCTTGTTGCCCACCTCGCCGTCGACCTTGAGGAAGCCGTCGTAGTTCTTCAGCACGGTGTCGGCGATCGAGCGGCTGAAGGCGTACTGGGTGTCGGTGTCGATGTTCATCTTCACGACGCCGTTGCGGACCGCCTCGGCGATCTCCTCATCGGTCGAGCCCGATCCGCCGTGGAAGACGAGGTCGAGCGGGAGGGCCGCGGTGCCGTACTTCGCCTGCAGGCCGTCCTGGATCTCGCGGAGGAGCTCGGGGCGCAGCCGCACGTTGCCGGGCTTGTAGACGCCGTGCACGTTGCCGAAGGTGAGCGCGGCCATGTAGCGGCCCTGCTCGCCGAAGCCGAGCGCCTCGACGGTCGCGATCGCGTCGTCGAGCGTGGTGTACAGGTGCTCGTTGATGTCGTGGGAGACGCCGTCCTCCTCGCCGCCGACGACGCCGATCTCGACCTCGAGGATCGCGTTGATGTTCTTGACGCGGGGGAGGATCTCCTTGGCGATGGCCAGGTTCTCGTCGAGGGGCACGGCCGAGCCGTCCCACATGTGCGACTGGAACAGGGGCTCGCGACCGGCCTTGACCTCCTCCTCGGAGGCGGCGATCAGCGGGTAGACGAAGCCCTCAAGCGCGTTCTGCGGGCAGTGGTCGGTGTGCAGCGCCACCGTGACCGGGTAGTTCTTGGCGACCTCGGTGGCGAACTTCGCGAAGGCGATCGCTCCCGCGGCACGGTTCTTCACGGTGTGGCCGGCGAAGTAGTCGGCGCCTCCCGTGGTGACCTGGATGATGCCGTCCGAGCCCGCCTCGGTGAGGCCCTGCAGGACCGAGTTGATCGTCTGCGAGGACGACACGTTGAAGGCGGGGTAGGCGAAACCGCCGGCCTTGGCCTTGTCGAGCATCTCTGCGTACTGGTCCGGGGTAGCGACGGGCATGGCATCTCCTTTGACGGATGAACGGGAGGGGGTCGGGCGAGGCCCGCGTCGCGGTCGAGTCTAGCGAGGCGGGTGCCAGCCTTCCCCCGGGGCGCCGAGTGGTGCCTCCGCTAGGCTTCGAGCGGGATGGGGACCCGCTCTCGCGGGTCCTGCGACGACGCCGTCTGCACGAACATCGAACGCGAAGGACTCCGCGCTGTGACCGATACCGACCACGACTCGCTCTACCTCCACCCTGATCGCAACCTCGGCATGGAGCTCGTCCGGGCCACCGAGGCCGCGGCCATCCGCGCCGTGCCGTTCATCGGCAAGGGCGACAAGAACGCCGCCGACGGTGCCGCCGTCGACGCCATGCGCACCTTCCTCGGAACCGTCAACTTCGACGGGGTCGTCGTGATCGGCGAGGGCGAGAAGGACAACGCGCCCATGCTCTACAACGGCGAGCACGTGGGCAACGGCTCGGGCCCGGCGGCCGACATCGCCGTCGACCCGATCGACGGCACCTCGCTCACCGCGGCCGGCCGCCAGAACGCGCTCTCGATGATCGCCGTCGCCGACCGCGGCGCCATGTTCGATCCGTCGGCCGTCTTCTACATGGAGAAGATCGTCACCGGGCCCGAGGGCGTCGGGATCATCGACATCGAGCGCCCGATCGGCGAGAACATCCGGGCGCTGGCCCGCGCGAAGCGGAAGCCGGTCGACGAGATGCGCATCGCGGTGCTCGACCGACCGCGCCACGCGAAGCTGATCGAGGACATCCGCGCCGCGGGCGCGGGGACGCGGCTGCTGCTCGACGGCGACGTGGCGGGCGGCATCAACGCGGCCCGTCACGATTCGCGACTGGACATGTGCGTCGGCATCGGAGGCACGCCGGAGGGCATCATCACCGCCTGCGCCATCCGCGCGCTCGGTGGCGTGATCCAGGGCATCCTGAGGCCGAAGGACGACGACGAGCGCCAGCGCGCCCTCGACGCCGGGCACGACCTCGACCGCGTCCTGCACGCGAACGACCTCGTCCGCAGCGACAACACCTACTTCGTGGCGACGGGCGTGACCAACGGCGGGCTCGTGAAGGGCGTGCGCAAGGAGGGCCACGTCATCACGACGGAGTCGATCGTCCTGCGCTCGCGCTCGGGCACCATCCGCCGCGTCACCGCGCAGCACCTCGCGGAGAAGTGGATCTAGGACTTCGGACAGGTCTCCACGGAGGGGCTCGGCGCTGCGGCGCCGGGCCCCTCCGTCGTGCGCGGTGCGGGCGTCAGGCGGTGCGCTCGTCGGAGAGGCTCTCCGGCTCGACGAGCTCGACGGCCGTGAGGCGTCTCGGCGAGGAGCTCACGCCCTGGGCGGGAGCGATCACGCGCGTCTCATCGAGGGTGTCGAACTGCCGGGCGGTCACGAGCACGCGCGACTCGAGGGAGCCGGCGAAGGCGTTGTAGGAGTCGACCGTCTTCTCGATCGACCGGCGCAGTCCCTCCGCATGATCGGCGAGAGTGCTCAGCCGCGAGTACAGGGTCTTGCCGAGGTCGAGCAGCCGCTTCGCGTCGTCCGTCAGGACGTCCTGCTGCCACGTGTACGCGACGGTCTTGAGCACCGACCAGAGCGTGACGGGGGAGGCGAGGGCGACCCGCTTGCGGAACGCGTACTCGAGCAGGGTCGGATCGGCGTCGAGCGCGCTCGCGAGCAGGGGCTCGCTCGGCACGAAGGCGATGACGAACTCGGGGCTGGCGGGCAGGCCCGACCAGTAGGACCGCGCGGCGAGGGCGTCGACGTGCCCGCGGAGCGCGCGCACGTGCGCCCGGAGGAGGGCGGCGCGGCGCGCCTCCTCCTCGGCGCCGGCCCCCGCCGGGATCGCGCTCGCCTCGAGGTAGGCGTCGAAGGGGACCTTCGCATCGACGGCGATCGCCTTGCCCCCGGGGAGCCTCACCACCATGTCGGCCCGGCCGCGTCCCGCCTCGCCCTCGAGGCCGAACTGCACGTCGAAGTCGACCCGCTGCACGAGTCCGGCCGCCTCGACGACGTTGCGCAGCTGCGTCTCGCCCCAGGCACCCCGGCTGGAGTTCGAGCGCAGCGCCGACGCGAGGGTCTCGGTCGTGGAGCGCAGCCGCTCGCCCGCCGCCCGCTGGCCCTCGAGCTGCTCGGTGATCGCTCCGAACTGCTCGGCCCGCTCGCTCTCGAGCCGCCGGACCGCCTCCTGCATGCCGCGCAGGCTCTCGGCGACGGGGGAGAGGGTCTGCAGGATGCGGGCGTCGTGCCGCTCGCGCTCGGCGACCGCGCGCAGCTGCTCCTGGAGCTCGCGCACCTGGTCGCGGGCGCTGCCCAGCTGCTCGCGGTACTGCTCCACCACGGCCTCGTGGCGCTCCTCCAGGCCGTCGGCCCGGGCGCTCGCGGTGGCGAGCTCGAGGGCGATCGCCTGATCGGGGGTGCGGGACCGGGCCCACAGGGCGACGGCGAGACCGGCCAGCAGGGCGCCGATGACGAGTCCGACGAGGAAGGAGGTGTCCATGCGGCGATGACACCACGGACGTCCGACATCCGAGCGGGACGTCAGCGGCGCGGCGCCCGGACGAGGGCCAAAGGGGTCGTCCCGGTGCGAATAGGCTTCAGAATCATGGGGAATCACCGCCGTCCATCGCGCCTGCTCACCGCCGTCCTCGCCGTCGCCGTAGGGCTGGGCACCGCTCTCGTCCCGGTCACCGCGGCCTCCGCGGCCGAGGACGTGCTGCCGCCCGCGTCCGTGCTCGTCGAGCCCGGCACGGCCGACGCCTCCGTCTCGGTCGCCGACGAGGAACCCGGCGACGTGAAGGTGCAGTACGCGGCCGAGAGCACGAAGAGCTTCCGCGCGGGCTTCATCTTCAGCGACGCCAACTTCTTCGACAGCGACGCGAAGACCGTCGCCCAGATCCAGGCGACGCTGGACGACAAGGGGCGCAACTGCTCCGGCACGCCCAACGGGGTCCCGTGCCTGAAGGCGTTCAGCCAGGCGACGCCGACGAAGGCCGCCGACCCGATGTGCAAGGAGTACCGCGGCAGCGCGAGCGAGTCGGCGGCGACGATCTTCGTCCGCGTCGGCGAGGCCTGCGGCATCAATCCGCTCGTCCTCGCGGTGCTCGTGCAGAAGGAGACGAGCCTGGTCTCGACCACGAGCCCCACGGAGCGCCTCTACAACCGCGCGACCGGCTTCAACTGCCCGGACGAGACCGGCTGCAACAACGGCTCCGCCGGCTTCTTCACCCAGGTCTACGGAGCGGCGCGCCAGTTCAAGAAGTACGCGAACCCGCCCGGATCCGACCAGAACTTCACCGCCTACGCGGCGGGGACCTCGCCCAGCATCCTGTTCAACCCCGACCGCTCCTGCGGCTCGACGCAGGTCGCCATCCGCAACCAGGCCACGGCGAACCTCTACTACTACACGCCCTACCAGCCGAACGACTACGCCCTGACGAACACCGGCAACCAGGCCTGCGCCACATACGGCAACATCAACTTCTGGTACATCTTCAGCGACTGGAACGGCTCCCTCGCCAACGCCGGAGTCGCGCCCGCCGGTCGCGTCGACACGCCCCGCATCTCGGGCGGCACCCTGACCGCCGCCGGCTGGACCGTCGATCCCACGACCCAGCGCGCCGCCCTCGCGACGACCGTCACGATCACCGCGCCGGACGGGTCGAAGACGGTCCGCACGGCGACGGCGAACGGCAATCGCAACGACATCCCGGGCGAGTACCCCGCCGCCGGGTCGAACCACGGGTTCACCGTCACGGCGCCGGCGCCGGCCGTCGGCACCTACACGGTCTGCGTCAGCGCGGCCTCCGTGGAGTGGAACCGCTGGGTCGGCACCGGCGACTCCCGCGGCCCCGGCTCGAAGGACCTCGGCTGCTCGACGGCCAGCAGCCAGGGCTCGATCCAGGTCGACCGACTCGCAGGCAAGGACCGCCAGGAGACGGCGGTCAAGGTCTCGCAGTCCACGTTCTCGGCCGGGGTCCCGGTCGTCTACATCGCGACCGGGGTCTCCGCGCCGGACGCGCTGAGCGCCGGGCCCGCTGCCGCGAAGCAGGGCGGCCCCCTCCTCCTGGTCGACCGCGACTCCATGACGCAGCCGGTCCGCGACGAGCTGTCGCGCCTCAAGCCCGCGAAGATCGTCGTCGTCGGCTCGCCGCTGAGCGTGAGCGAGGCGCTCAAGAACGACCTCGCCCGCTACACCGGCTCGATCCAGCGCATCGGCGGCAGCGACCGCTACGACACCTCGCGCAAGATCATCGAGTACGCCTTCCCGCAGGGCTCCTCGAAGGCGTGGATGGCGACGGGCGAGAAGTTCCCCGACGCTCTCAGCGCCGGAGCCGCGGCCGGCACGGCGAAGGCGCCGGTGATCCTGGTCAACGGCGGTCTGCCCGCCGCGGACGCGACGACGAAGAACCTCATCACGAGACTCGGCGTGACGACGCTCACGATCGCGGGCAGCGCCCTCTCGGTCAGCGAGGGGATCAAGAACTCCCTCCCGATCGCCTCGACGCGGATCGGGGGCAGCGACCGCTACGACACCTCCGAGAAGCTCAACCGGGCCGCTTTCGGCACCGCGCGCACGGTGTACTTCGCCACCGGCGAGAACTTCCCGGATGCTCTCGCGGGCGCCACCGCCGCCGGCTACACCTCGAGCCCGCTCTTCGCGGTGCGGAAGGACTGCGTCCCCCAGGCGGTGCTGGACGACCTCACCCGCTTCGGCGCGAAGAAGGTCGTCCTGCTCGGCGGACCCAGCACGCTCTCGGACTCCGTGGCGCGCCTCGTCTCCTGCGGCTGAGCGCGTCGGGGGTGCCCGCTAGCGTGGAGGGATGAGCTCGACCGATCCCTCCCCGCGCGACGTGCGACGTCGGCGGGGAGGAGCGGCGGTGCTCGCCGCGCTCGTCGCGGCGGTGCTGCTCGCAGGGTCGAGCGACCTCGCGGCGGCTGCGGCGACTCCCGCCCCGAGCGCCGGCATCCGCATGTGGACGGACCTCTCGGGCGGTGTCGACGGCTCCGGCTTCGCGCCCGGCGACATCGTCTCGGACGCCGTGTTCTTCGACGGCGACGCGCTGGCTCCGACCGCGATCCAGGCGTTCCTCGACGCGCGGGTCCTCGAGTGCGAGGGCGAGGGAGTGCCGTGCCTGCGCGACTACGCCGAGGACACGGGCGATGTCGCCGCCGACGAGCAGTGCGCCGCCTACGCGGGCGGCGAGGCGCAGTCGGCCGCCGAGATCATCGGCGGTGTCGCCGCCGCGTGCGACGTGAGCCCGGCGGTGCTCCTGGTGCTCCTGCAGAAGGAGCAGTCGCTGGTCTCGGACAGCGCCCCGAGCGAGCGGCAGTTCCGCAGCGCCACGGGCTACGGCTGCCCGGACACGGCCGACTGCGACAGCGACTACTTCGGCTTCTTCGGGCAGGTCTACGGAGCGGCGTGGCAGTTCCAGCGCTACGCGAACCCGGACAGCAGCTTCGACTGGTACCCCGTGGGGGAGACGAGCGAGGTGCAGTACTCGCCCGACGCCTCCTGCGGCACCGCGCCCGTGTTGATCGAGAACGCGGCGACGGCGGGCCTCTACTACTACACGCCGTACCAGCCGAACGCGGCGGCGCTCGAGAACCTGTACGGCGAGGGCGACGCCTGCTCCGCCTACGGCAATCGCAACTTCTGGCGCCTGTTCAGCAACTGGTTCGGCGACCCGCGCGCGGAGGCCTGAGTCAGGCGGCGACGGCTGCGGCCGGACGCAGCCGCTTCAGCGCCACTCCGGCCAGCTCGCCGAGCTCGGCCATGCTGCCCGCACCGTGGCGACGGGCGGCGTGGACGACGATCGCGGCGCACGCCTCGGCGTCGGCGGACGCGTCGTGGTGGCGGAAGTCGTCGAAGCCGGCGGCCCGCGCGACGAACGGCAGGCGGTAGGACTCGAGCTCGTACGTCCTGCGCGCGAGCTGCAGCGAGCAGAGGTAGTCGTACTCGGCGTGGTCGAGCGCCGTCGCCGCGCAGGCCGCGCGGATGACGCCCATGTCGAAGCCGGCGTTGTGCGCGACGAAGACGTCGCCGTCGGCGAACGCGGCGAGATCGGCGAACTGGTCGCTCCAGCCGAGCGCGGTGCGGACGTCGGCCTTGCGGATGCCGTGGATCCGCGTGTTCCACTCGAGGAAGTCGTCGTAGCCGAGCGGCGGGCGGATGAGCCAGCCCGCCCGGTCGACGACGCGGCCGTCCCGGACCTTCACGAGCCCGACCGAGCAGGCGGAGGCTCCGTGCGAGTTGGCGGTCTCGAAGTCGATGGCGGTGAAGTCGATAGGCACGACTTCACCCTCTCACGCACCTCCGACGCGGCCCGCGAGCGGCACGCGGGTCCCGCTCCGCCACGCCGTAGGATGGATGCCCGTGGCTCTCACTATCGCAATCGTCGGTCTCCCCAACGTCGGCAAGTCGACGCTCTTCAACGCGCTGACCAAGAACACGGTGCTCGCGGCGAACTACCCGTTCGCGACGATCGAGCCGAACGTGGGAGTCGTGAACCTGCCCGACCCGCGCCTCGAGGTGCTCGCGGGCATCTTCGGCTCGGAGCGCATCCTCCCCGCGCCCGTCTCGTTCGTCGACATCGCGGGCATCGTCCGCGGTGCCTCCGAGGGGGAGGGGCTCGGCAACAAGTTCCTCGCCAACATCCGCGAGGCCGACGCCATCGCGCAGGTCATCCGCGGCTTCGAGGACTCGGACGTCGTGCACGTCGACGGCAAGGTCGACGCCGCGAGCGACATGGAGACCATCAACACCGAGCTGATCCTCGCCGACCTGCAGACCCTCGAGAAGGCCGAGGCGCGGTACGAGAAGGAGCTCAAGGGCCGCAAGATCGAGCCGATCGTGCTCGAGACGGCGAAGAAGGCGCGCGAATTCCTCGACTCCGGCAAGCCGCTCTCGGCGACCACGATCGACCTCGAGCCGATCCGCGAGCTCGGGCTCCTGACCGCCAAGCCCTTCATCTACGTCTTCAACGTCGACGAGGCCGTGCTGACCGACGACGCCCGCAAGGCCGAGCTCTCGGCACTCGTCGCTCCGGCTCAGGCGATCTTCCTCGACGCCAAGATCGAGTCCGAGCTGATCGACCTCGACGAGGCCGACGCGGCCGAGATGCTCGAGTCGACCGGTCAGACGGAGTCGGGCCTCAACCAGCTCGCGCGCATCGGCTTCGACACGCTGGGCCTGCAGACCTACCTCACGGCCGGCCCCAAGGAGACCCGCGCGTGGACGATCGGGAAGGGCTGGACCGCTCCGCAGGCGGCCGGCGTGATCCACACCGATTTCCAGAAGGGCTTCATCAAGGCCGAGATCATCTCGTTCGACGACCTGGTCGAGACCGGCTCGATCGCCGAGGCCCGCTCGAAGGGCAAGGCCCGCATCGAGGGCAAGGACTACGTCATGCAGGACGGCGACGTGGTGGAGTTCCGCTTCAACGTGTAGGCGGGCCTCGGCTCGTCGAACCGCTCTCGGCTCGCAGGATCTGTGGATTCCTGCGAGCCGAAGCTGTTTCCACGGGCCGGAGTATCGGCGCGACGACGGCATCCGCAGCGGGCTGTTGACCGCGGTGTGGTATCAGGTTGGTATCATAGACGCATGGCGATGACATTGAGGCTGACCGACGAACAGGAACGCGTCCTCGCGGCTCTCGCCGACTCGCAGGGCATCAGCAAGCAGGAGGCGACGGTGCGCGCGATCCTCGAGGCGGCAGATCGGCGAGTGCAGCGGGCAGATGTCGCCGAGCTCTCGGCCCGTGGGCGCGAGCGGTACGCGGCGCTGCTCGACAGGCTCGCCCAGTAGTGCGCTACCTCGGACTCGAAGATCTGCTCGCGATCGCCGAGGACCTCGGAGTCGCATCGGTGCGGGACCTCGGACTGCTCGACTCCGCCGCCCACCGACCGCAGTCCTCGCTGTACGGTCGCGAGGCCTACCCGGGCATCCATCTGAAGGCAGCGGTACTCCTCGAGTCGATCGTCCGCAACCAGCCGCTGGTCGACGGGAACAAGCGGCTCGGCTGGCTCTCGACGGGGGTATTCCTCGGGCTCGACGGGCTCGATCTCGACGCGCCGGACGACGAAGCGTACGACCTCGTGATCGGCGTCGCCACAGGAGGCGTGGTGGCGGAGGACAGCGCCGGGAAGCTCGGCGACTGGACGAGGCCGGTCGGCTGATCACTCGATCCGGATCCTGATCGACCTCAGTTCAGGACGTCGCCGAGGATCCAGCTCGAGAGGCCGACGAGCAGCGAGGTGCCGACGACGATCCACGCGATCAGCCTCCGGGTCGCGCGTGCCGCCTCCGCCGAGGTCAGCGGAGTCGGGCGCATCGGCTTCATGTACGCGGCGGGCAGGTCGTAGGCGGACGCGGGCGGTGTCAGCGGCGGGAGAGTGACGGGAGGCCCGTCGACCCAGTGTTCGGGCAGCTCGGAGGCGCGGGCCGCCTGCAGGGTCAGCTCGGCCTGCAGCGGGGAGCTGCGCAGCGCGGCGTACGCGGCCGCGGTCAGGCCGAGACTCCCCAGGTGCCGCACGGTCGGCGCGAAGTGCTGCGAGACGGCGGGGGAGAGCTCGCCGACCCGGGCGCCGTCCAGCCGCACCTCGATGCGGCCCTCGAGAGGATGCAGCGTCACGATGACGAGACCGCGGCCACCGCCGGGCAGGACGTCGACGAGCCGGGCGAAGTGCTCGTCCTCGCGCAGCACCTGCAGGCCGCGGCCCCAGGGGATGAGCGAGTACGGGCCGGTCGGCAGGGCGTTCACGGGGGTCAGTAGCTCCGGGTCAACCAGCGCGAGGCGGACGGAGGCGCGCAGTCCGAGAGTCGTCCGTGTCGCGCTGAGGTGCGCGCCGGTCGTCGACACGAGGCCACTCGCCGTGATTCGGGCCAGGGCGGGCTGGAAAGCCGCGGAGTCGGCGAGGTAGCCGATCACGCGGTCCTGAGCGCGGACGGAGACGGCGGTGGGGTCTCCGGGTCGGTCGGGCTCCGGCACCAGCTGCACGTCGATCCGCTGCTCGTGCCGCTCGTCCTTCTGCAGGGCGCGACCGAGCACCGCGGCGATCTCCTCGAGGCGGTCCGACTCGCCCACGACGTCGACGGTGGGAGTGGCGTCGGCGTTCGGGAGCCGGTAGTGGGGTGCCGCTCCGTCGACGATCCGGGCGGGGGAGTGGTCGCTCGCCGACTTCCGGTCCCCGGTCCAGCGCTCGCCGTCCCACCAGCGCATCGCTCCGGCCCCGTCGGGATACCAGCCGGCCGCGGCCGTCGAGTCCTGCTGCACCGGAGCCCCCCTCGTCTCAGCCCGACGAGTCTAGCGGCGGGGTGAGGAGGGCCCGGGCATCGAGAGGCCGCCGGCACGGGTCTGCGGAGCCAAGCCCGGGGAAGTAAGGCTCAGCGGCAGGAATGCGGAGTTCGCCCGTGAATCGCGGCTCGCCGCCTCAGCTGTGCAGGTGCGCCGCCGCGCTCAGAGCGCCGGGTCCTCCACGGACTCGTCCTCGAGGACAATCGCCGCGAGCGCCGCGGGGGTGCTGCCGGTGTGCACGTCCTCCTCGAGGACGTCCTCGATCAGCTCCGCGACGTGCCGGGCGTGGCCGGCGTTGATCGGGGCCGGATCCGCGAGGACGTCGACGAGGGTCCGCAGCACGGTACGGGTCTGGGGTCGCGGCATGGCGCCCAGGGTAGGGGCGGCGGGAGCGACGCGGAAGTAGCGATCCGCGCCAGAGGGCCCGGATAGGCTCCGGGCATGAGCAGATTCGACGACGCTGTCGTCCTCGTCCTCGGTGCTTCCGGAGGGCTCGGGCGGCTGATCGCCGACGAGCTCGAGAGTCGGGGCGCCCGCACCGTCCGGTCCGGTCGCGACGCCGCCGCGCTGGGCGAGCAGCCGCTGGTCGCCGATCTCCGAGGCGAGGACGCGCTGGCTCGGCTGATCGCCGAGGCGATCGAGCGCCACGGACGGCTCGACGGCGTCGTGATCGCCGCGGGCGTCGTCGCCTTCGGGCCGTCGGCCGAGCTGGACGAGACCGTGCTGGAGGAGCTCGTCGAGGTCAACGCGCTGGCGCCGATCCGCGTGCTGACCGCCGCCTTCGCTGCGCTCGCGGCCTCCGCCTCCGAGGGGCGCGAGCCGTTCGCCGTCACGATCAGCGGAGTGGTCGCCGAGGCGCCGACCGCCGGTCTCGCCGCGTACTCGGCGTCCAAGGCCGCGCTGCACTCCTTCGTGAAGGCCTCCGCGCGCGAGTACAAGAAGGCGGGAGTGCTGCTGCTCGATGCGCGTCCCGGCCACACCGAGACGGAGCTGTCGCAGCATCCGCTGGCGGGAGAGGCGCCCCGCTTCGGGGCGGGACTCGCTCCCGACGCCGTCGCGAAGCGCATCGTGGACGCGCTCGACGGCGGAGAGACGGACCTGCCGCCCGCCTCCTTCGCCGCCTGACGCTCAGGCCGTCGCGAACCGCTTCGCCGAGCGCTCGCGCGCCTTCGCCGCCTCGACCTCGCGGTCCTTCGGCGGAGCGGACGACACGAGGTCCTCGAGGAGGTGCCCCGTGATGTGGGCGATCTCGGCGACGGCGTGGTCGAACGCCTCCTGATTGGCCTTCGAGGGCTTCGTGGTCCCGCTGATCTTGCGGACGTACTGGAGCGCGGCGGCCTGGACCTCGTCGTCGGTGGCGGCGGGCTCGAAGTTGTGGAGCGTGTGGATGTTCCGGCACATGCGACGAGGGTACGTCCGGCGCCGGCCCCGCGCCAGGACACCGGCCGTTCACTCCCGCGTCGCCCGAGCCGTCTATCTTCGGCGCGTGACCGCTGCCTCCGAGACCGCTCGCGTCGACCCCGAGCTCCTCCGCACCCTGACTCCCGACGACGCCCGCGATCTCGTGGTGCTCGACGAGGACGACGACGACCCGGTGCTCCTGCACCGCGACGGCACGCGCATCGACACCTGGCGCGAGGGCTACCCCTACGACGAGCGGATGTCGCGCGAGGAGTACGAGGCGGGCAAGCGCCTCCTGCAGATCGAGCTGCTGAAGCTGCAGAACTGGATCAAGAAGCACGGGCGCCGACTGGTCGTCGTCTTCGAGGGCCGCGACGCCGCAGGCAAGGGCGGCACCATCAAGCGCTTCACGGAGCACCTGAACCCCCGGGGCGCCCGCGTGGTCGCGCTCGAGAAGCCCACCGAGCGCGAGGCGTCGCAGTGGTACTTCCAGCGCTACGTGTCGCACCTGCCTGCCGCGGGCGAGATCGTGCTGTTCGACCGGTCCTGGTACAACCGCGCGGGAGTCGAGCGCGTGATGGGGTTCTGCACCCCGGCTCAGTACGACGAGTTCATCCGCCAGACGCCGCTCTTCGAGAGCATGCTCGCCGGCGACGGCATCGACCTGGTCAAGCTCTGGTTCTCGGTGTCGGCGGAGGAGCAGCGCACGCGCTTCACGATCCGCATGATCGATCCGGTGCGCCAGTGGAAGCTCTCGCCGATGGACCTCGCCTCGCTCGACAAGTGGGACGACTACACCGCGGCGAAGGAGGCGATGCTCGCCGCGACCGACACCGACGACGCTCCGTGGACGGTCGTGAAGAGCAACGACAAGAAGCGCGCCCGACTCGAGGCGATGCGCCACGTGCTGAGCCTGTACGAGTACGACGGCCGCGACGACGAGGTCGTCGGCGCTCACGGTCCGGACCCGCTGATCGTGGGTCCGGCGAGCGAGGTCTCCGAGCGGGGCGAGCACATCACCGCCCCGAGACGGTTCTGAGGGGGACGGGCATGCGGGGGACGACGCCGGGGGCGGCCACGAGGGACTCCGGGCACGACCTGCCCGGAGTGCATCTGCGCTGGCTCTCACTCGACGAGCAGAGCCTGGACGCGGAGCGGCTGCTCCCGCTGCTGACCGCAGCGGAGCGCGAGCGCTACGCCGGCACTCCGGCCGCGTCCGTCGCCGAGCGCTTCGTCTTCGGGCGCGTGCTGCTGCGGATGCTCGCGGCCGAGCTCACCGGCGGCGACGCGGCCGCGATCGACGTGGTCGCGACCTGCGCCGGCTGCTCCGGTCCGCACGGGCGTCCGCGGCTGGAGGGAGCGGATCCGCTCCTCGCGGCACTGTCGGTCAGCATCGCGCACTGCGCGGGAGCTGTCGTCGTCGCGGCCAGCACCGCGGGGACGGTCGGGGTCGACATCGAGCCGGCGGCCGGGTCGGCGGAGCGCAGCGCGCAGATCACGCAGGTCGCCGGGGCGCCGTTCTGGGTCGGCGCGGCGCGGCCCGCCGATCCGATCCTGCACTGGACCCGGATCGAGGCGGTGCTGAAGGCCGACGGGCGCGGCCTCGAGGTCGATCCGCACCGCGTCCTCATCCACGAGTCGCGGATCGCCGCCGAGGCGCGCCTCGACGGCGTCCGGTTCCGCCTCGCCGAGCCGCGGCTCGACCCGGCGTTCCGCGTCAGCGTCGCACTCGGTCCGGTGCTCGGCCGCGGCACCGGCCCCATCATCGGCTGGCGCCGGGAGCACTCCGACGCGCTCGCCGACTCTCTCGTCTCACCGGGCCGGTAGCTCCGGCAGCTCCTCGTCCAGCAGCCACGCGTCGAGCAGCTCGTCGACCGGGTCGCCGAGCAGCTCGGTGCAGAGCTCGCGGAAGTCCTCGTCGGTGACAGCGGCGGAGGCGAAGCGCCGGGTCCACTCGCGCACGAGGGCGAAGAACGCGTCGTCGCCGACCCTCAGCCGCAGAGCGTGCAGTGTGAGCGCACCGCGCTTGTAGACCCGGTCGTCGAAGAGCGACACGGGACCGGGATCGGCGAGGACGAGGTCCTCCGGCTGCGCCCGCAGCAGAGCGTGGTGGCGCCGGGCGAGGGAGTCGGCGGAGGGCCCCCTCGCGTGCTCCGACCAGAGCCACTCGGCGTAGCAGGCGAAGCCCTCGTTGAGCCAGATGTGCCGCCAGCGGGCGACGCCGACGCTGTTGCCGAACCACTGGTGCGCGAGCTCGTGGGCGATCAGCCGCTCCGAGCCGCCGCGGCCGTCGACGTGGTTCGCGCCGAACACCGCCATGGCCTGCGCCTCGAGCGGGATCTCGAGCACATCGGCGGTGACGACCACGGAGTAGCGCGCGAACGGGTAGGGGCCGAAGAGGCGCACGAAGAGCTCGAGCATCGCGCCGAGCCGGGCGAAGTCGTGGCGGGTGCGCGTGGCGAGCGCGGCCGGACGGGCGATCGTCACGGGCACTCCGGCGAGCACGAGATCCTCGAGGGCGTAGCGCCCGATCTGCACCGACGCGAGGTAGGTCGCCGTCGGCTCGCGCTGCTCGTAGACCCAGGTCCGCCTGCCCGACCGGGCGCTCGATTCCACCAGGACGCCGTTCGCCACGACCGTGTAGCCCTCCTCGGCCGTGACGCGGACGAGATACGCGGCCTTGTCGGCCGGGTCGTCGTTGCAGGGGAACCAGGTGGACGCACCGGTCGGCTGCGAGGCCACGAGCACGCCGTCGGTGAGCTCCTCCCAGCCGAGCTCGCCCCAGTGGCTCCCGCGCGGTCCGGGATGCCCGCTGTACTCGACCTCGACGACGAACGGCTCGCCGGGGCGCAGCAGGGTCTCGGGGGTGACGCGGAGCTTGTGCGGCGTCTGCGCGTGCTGAGCGCGGCGTCCGTCGACCCGGACCCGGCCGACCCTGAGCCGGCTGAGGTCGAGGCTGAAGCGGCGCAGCGGCTGGAGGGCGACCGCGCGGATCAGGGCGCGCGCGGCGAGGCGGTTGCTCGACACGCGGTAGTCGAGCTCGAGCTCGTAGGACTCGACCCGGTAGCCGCCGTTGCCGATCCCGGGGACATAGGTGTCGCCGGCGGTCTCGAGTCCGAGCTGGGCCGGGCTCACGCGACGGGCGCGTGGTAGTCGGCGACGCGCACCTCGCGCCACGGGCCGATCGGATTGCCGCTCCAGCGGCTCCCCGCCGGCACGAGCTCGCCGCGCATGACGAGCGAGGAGGGGCCGACGGTGCCGTGTGCGGCGATGCGGGCGGCCGGCAGGATCACGCTGTGCGGTCCTAGGGTCGCTCCGGTGTCCAGGCTCACGGCATCCATGCTCATGATTCGATCATGGAACAGGTGGGTCTGCACGACGCACCCGCGGTTGACGGCCGCTCCGTCGCCCAGATCCACCAGATCCGCCTCGGGGAGCCAGTAGCTCTCGCACCAGACGCCCCGCCCGATGCGGGCGCCGAGGCTCCGGAGCCACCAGACCAGCGCAGGGGTCCCCGCCGCCGCGTGGGCGAACCAGGGGGCCGCGACCATCTCGGTGAACGTGTCGGCGAGCTCGCTGCGCCAGATGAAGGACGACCAGAGCGGATGATCGCCCGCGCGCACGCGTCGGATCAGGAGCCACTTCGCCGCGGTGGAGACGGCGGCGGCGACCGCACCGGCGATCAGCAGGACGACTCCGCTGAGCAGCGCCGTCACGAGTGCACCGAAGGACTCGACCAGCGCGAGGAGAGCGACGACGACGCCGAAGCCGAGCGCGACCGAGACGACGACGGGGACGAAGCGGAACAGCTCCCAGACGATGCGCGCGACCCGCAGCCGCGCCGGCGGGCGGAAGGTGCGCGCCGACTCCGCCTCGATGACGGTGCGCCGCAGTCGCACGGGCGGCGAGCCGAGCCAGGAGGACCCCGGCTTGGACTTGCGCGGGGCGGAGGAGAGCACCGCGACGAGACCGCCCGCCGGCACCGTGTGCCCCGGTGCGGCCATGCCGGAGTTGCCGAGGAACGCGCGCTCGCCGATCTCGGCGCGGGCGAGCCGCATCCAGCCGCGGCCGAGGGTGTAGGAGGCGACGAGGGTGTCGTCGGCGAGGAACGCCCCGTCGCGGATCGTCGTCATCGCGGGCAGGAGGAGCACGGTCGACGCCTCCACGTCGCGGCCGACGCGCGCACCGAGCATCCGGAGCCAGACCGGGGTGAAGAGACCGGAGTAGAGGGGGAAGAGCAGCGTCCGGGCCTGGTCGAGCAGGCGCTCCGTCGACCAGACCTGCCAGCCGATCCGACCGCGGACCGCGTGGGTGCCCGGCACCACGCCCCGGCCGAGCAGGCGGACGAGGAGCACCACGAGACCCGCGAGGGCGGCTCCCGTGACGGCGACGGCGGGGACCAGCGCGGCGAGCGCGCGCCCGACGGCGTCGCCCAGGGTGGGGGAGCCCTGCACGGCGACGGCGATCACGCCGACCCCCGCGCCGAAGGAGAGGATCGGAACGGCCGCGAGCCCCACCGCCGCCAGTCCGTAGGCCCAGACCCACCCGGTCGCCTTCGGCGGGCGCTCGGAGGGGAAGCCGGTGTTCGCCTTGCCCAGGCGCTGGGCGGGGGAGCCGCCCCAGCGCTGACCGGCGGGCACGCGTCCGAAGACGGCGGAGCCCGGCTCGATCTGCGCGTTCTTGCCGATCCGCGCGCCGGGGAGGAGCGTGCTGCGGGCGCCGACGGTGCTGCCGGCTCCGACGCGCACCGCGCCGATGCGCACCACGTCGCCGTCGATCCAGTAGCCCGAGAGGTCGACCTCGGGCTCGATCGCCGCGCCCCGGCCCAGCGTGAGCATGCCGGTGAGCGGCGGCAGGGAGTGCAGGTCGACGTCGTCGGCGATGCGGGCGCCCAGCGCGCGGGCGTAGTAGGACACCCAGGGCGCGCCGGCGAGGCTGACGGCGCCGAGCTGGTGCGCGACCTGCTCGGCGAGCCACAGCCGCAGGTGGACGCCTCCGCCGCGCGGGTGGTTGCCCGCGCGGACGCCGCGCAGGAGCAGGCGGGCCGCGACGACCGTGAGGCCCATCCGCCCGAACGGCGTGCAGAACAGCACGAACGCAGCGACGAGCACCGGCAGTTCGACGGTCGGCAGGAACCCGAAGCCCGGGAGCAGGTCGAGGAGGGAGCAGACGGTGAGCAGCGCGACGAGCCAGCGCGTTCCTCCGAGGATCAGGAGGGGCGCGCCGAGCACGGTCTGCAGCACCTGCATCCGCCGGGGGACGGGCGCGATGCGGTGATCGGACACGGGGCCCAGGGTGGTCGCCCGGCTCGCGATCTCCGCCGCCATCGCGGCGAGACGGGGGTGGGCGTAGACGTCGGCGACGGTGAACTCCGGGTCGCGCTCGCGGATCCGGGCGACGAGCTGCGCGGCCGCCAGCGAGCCGCCGCCGAGGTCGAAGAAGTTGGCGCTCTCGTCGACGGGGACGCCCAGCACCTCGCGCCAGCGTGCGGCGAGCCACGCCGTCTCGGGGTCGAGCGCGTCGTCGGCCGGCCCGGCGTCCTCGAGCGGCCAGGGCAGCGCCGCCCGGTCGACCTTGCCGGACGTGCGGGTGGGCAGCTCGTCGACGACGGCCAAAAGGGGCACCAGCGCCGCCGGGAGCTCCTCGCGCAGGCGGGCCAGGGCGGCGTCGCGGTCGAGTGGTCGTCCCGCGGCGAGGGCGAGGTAGCCGACCAGGACCTGATTGCCGGCCGATGTGGTGCGGACGGCCGCCGCCGCTCCGGAGACGCCCGGGAGCCCCTGCAGCGCCGCCTCGACCTCGCCGAGCTCGATGCGGCGGCCGCCGAGCTTGACCTGGTCGTCGGCGCGTCCCTGGAAGACGAGGCCCTCGGCCTCGTAGCGGACGAGGTCGCCGGAGCGGTAGGCGCGCTCCCAGCCGAGCAGCGGCGCGGGGGCGTACTTCTCGGCGTCCTTCGCGGCGTCGAGATAGCGCGCGAGGCCGACTCCGCCGATGACGAGCTCGCCTACGCCCCCCTCCTGGACCCGGTGGCCGTCGGGGTCGACGACCGCGAGCCGCCAGCCGTCGAGCGGGAGGCCGATGCGCACCGGTCCCGGGCCGCCGAGCGGGGCCGCGCACGCGACGACGGTGGCCTCGGTGGGCCCGTACGTGTTCCACACCTCGCGGCCGTCGACGGCCAGGCGCTCGGCGAGCTCCGGCGGGCAGGCCTCGCCGCCGAAGATGAGCAGGCGCACGTTCTCGAGCGACTCGGCGGGCCAGAGCGCGGCGAGCGTCGGCACGGTCGAGACCACGGTGATGCCGTGGGTCGTCAGCCACGGGCCGAGGTCCATGCCGCTGCGCACGAGCGACCGGGGAGCCGGCACGAGGCAGGCTCCGTGGCCCCAGGCCAGCCACATCTCCTCGCAGGAGGCGTCGAACGCCACCGAGAGCCCCGCGAGCACGCGGTCCCCGGGGCCCAGCGGCTCCTTCTGCAGGAACACGCGCGCCTCGGCGTCGACGAAGGCGGCGGCGGAGCGGTGGCTGACGGCGACGCCCTTGGGGGTGCCCGTGGAGCCGGAGGTGAAGATGATCCACGCGTCGTCCTCGAGCGCGGGGGGCTGGAGCAGCGGGATCGAGGCGGTGCTGGGGTGCGGAGCCGTGGGGGCGAAGAGGCGGGCCGGTGCGTCGACACCGTCGTCGATCCGCTCGAAGCGACCGGATCCGGTCACGACGCCCCGCACGCGCGCCTCGCCGAACACCAGCTGCGCGCGCTCCTCGGGATCGTCGGCGTCGACGGGCACGTAGGCCGCGCCGGCGGCGAGGATCGCCAGGATCGCCAGGTAGAGCTCGCGCGATCCGCTCGGCATGCGGACGCCGACGCGGTCGCCGCGCTGGACGCCCGCCGCGGTCAGCTCCCCGGCCGCCCCGACGACGCGGGCCAGGAGCTCCCGGTAGCTGAGTGCTCCGGCCGCGTCCTCGAGCGCGGACGCGTCGGGGTGCAGTCGTGCCGTCTCCCGGAGGACGTCGATGAGCGTCCGAGGCGGCGCCACGAGGGCGCCGGCGTCGAGGTGGTCCTGCTCGAGGGTCGTCTCCACGTCCGGTCTCCGTTCCGGCCGAGCGGAGTGATCGCCACGGCCGGGGCGTCACGGTAGGACCACCGGGTGTCCGGCGGGTGAACACGTCGTGCCCGGCAGCCGACCCGGCGAGCGGGCGGCCGCCGGGCACGGCGGGGGAGGCGGATCAGTGACCGACGGGCATCGGTGCGTCGGACTCCGTCGGACGACGGACGAAGAACGCCGCGACGATCGCGAGGGTGGCGATGGACGCACCGCAGACGAACGCCGCGTGGATGCCGCCCGCCGACGCGGCGATCTGGTCGGCGCCCTCGCGGGCGAGTGCGGCCGACTGGATCGAGAGCACGGTGACGAACAGCGCCGTGCCCGCCGCGCCTCCGAGCTGCTGCACGGTGCCGATGATGGCGCTGCCGTGCGAGTAGAACCGGGGCTTCACGGAGCCCAGGCCCGCCGTGAACAGCGGAGTGAAGACGAAGGCGAGTCCGAGGCTGAGGACCACGTGCAGCGCGAGGATGAACCACGTCGACGAGTTCTCGTCGAGGGCGGTGAAGCCCCAGAGCGCGCCGGCGACGATGACGGAGCCGGGCACCAGGAGCACGCGCGGGCCGAAGCGGTCGTAGCCGCGGCCGACGAACGGCGCGAGCAGACCCATCAGGAGGCCGCCCGGGAGCAGCAGCAGGCCGGTCTCGAGCGGGGTCAGGCCCAGGACGTTCTGCGTGTAGAGCGGCAGGAGGATCAGGGTGCCGAAGAGCGCCGACATGCTCACGGCCATCATCACGATCGCGATCGTGAAGCCGCCGGAGGTGAAGGTGCGGAGATCGAGGAGCGCGCGATCGGTCTTCTGCAGCGAGAGCTGGCGCGCGATGAAGCCCGCGAGGCCGATCGCGGCGACGACGAACGGGACCCACGGAGCGACGACGGCCTCGCCGCCCTCGCCGAGCGAGCTCAGACCGTAGACGAGACCGCCGAAGCCGAACACGGAGAGCACGATCGAGAGACCGTCGATCGGGATCTTCCGCGGCTCCGTCACGTTCTCGACCTTGCGGAGGCCCAGGAGCAGCGCGCCGACGGCGATGGGGAGGACGATCCAGAACATCCAGCGCCAGCTGAGGAAGTTGAGGATGACGCCGGAGATGGTCGGGCCCACGGCGGGCGCGACGGAGATGACGATCGAGATGTTGCCCATCATCCGGCCCCGGATGGACGGCGGGACGAGGGTCATCACCGTGGTCATGAGCAGCGGCATCATGATCGCCGTGCCGCTCGCCTGCACGACGCGGGCGGCCAGCAGCACCTCGAAGGTGGGGGCGAGTGCGGCGCTGAGCGTGCCGAGGCTGAAGAGCGACATCGCGGCCGCGAAGAGGGTGCGGGTGTGCAGGCGCTGGATCAGGTAGCCGGTGATCGGGATCACGACGGCCATCGTCAGCATGAACGCCGTCGACAGCCACTGGCCGATGTGCGCCTCGACGCCGAAGTCGGCCATGAGATCGGGCAGGGCCACGCTCATGATCGTCTCGTTGAGGATCACGACGAACGCCGACACCAGCAGCAGGCTGATGACGAGGCGGCTGCGCGGGTCGAGCACGGCCGACGGCGCCGGCGTGCGGTCTCGGGGTGCGGCGGACTCCCGCGTCTCGGGAAGGGTGCGCTCGGTCACAGGCGGTTCTCCGGTCGTGCGTCGTGTCGTGAAGGCTCCCGAAGGGCTCGGGAGCGGGTGCGCATCACGGCGGCGCCGTCGGAACCGGATGCGGAGGCTCGAGGTGTCAGAACTCTCTCAGGTGCCCCCGACATTCCCGATGCGGCGACATCCGTCGCGGATCCGCCCGGATCAGGGCCGCTCGGCGACCTCGGCGAACGCCGAGGCGGCCAGCTCGGCGTCCTCGACGGACGACTCCGCGCCGAAGCTGAACCGCACGGCGGTCTGGGCGGCAGCGGGCGGAATCCCCAGTGCCAGCAGCACCTCGGACGGCTCGTCCCGGCCCGCCGCGCAGGCCGAGCCGCTCGACACGACCACTCCGCGCTCCTCCAGCGCCAGCAGGATCGACTCGCCGCTGCGTCCGGGCACCACGTAGGACGCGATCGACGGCAGCCGGTGCTCGGCGGAGCCCGTCGGCACCGCCCGCGGCACGAGGGAGGCGACGCGCTCGGCGAACGCGTCGCGTACGGCGGCGACGCGCTCGGACCGGGTCGGATCGAGCAGCGTGACCGCCGTGCCGAGTGCGACGGCGGACGCCACGTTCTCGGTCCCGGAGCGCCGCGAGCGCTCCTGCCCGCCGCCGTGCACCAGCGGCTCGAACGGGAGGCGGCTGCGCAGCATCAGCGCGCCGACGCCCTTCGGAGCGCCGAGCTTGTGCCCGGAGATCGACACCGCGTCGGCCCCCATCGAGGGCAGGTCGATCCAGCCCGCCGCCTGCACCGCATCGACGTGGAGCGGGATGCGCAGCCCCCGGCAGAGCGCGGCGATCGCCGGCACGTCCTGCACCGTGCCGATCTCGTTGCTCGCCGCCATGACCGACACCAGTGCCGTCTCCGGGGTCAGGAGCCCGGCGAGCCCCTCCAGGTCGAGGCGTCCGCCGGAGTCCACCGGCGCGACGGCGACCTCGAAGCCGTGCACGCGGCGCAGGAAGTCGGCCGACTCCACCGTGGCCTCGTGCTCGATCGCCGAGATCACGACCCTCCGCCCGCGCGGGTCGCCGAGGGCGATGCCCTTCACCGCGGTGTTGATCGACTCCGTGCCGCCCGAGGTGAAGAGCGTCTCGGAGGCGCGCCCGCCGAGGAACCGGGCGACGCGGCCGCGCGCCTGCTCGAGCGCGCGCGCCGCTGCGTCGCCCAGCGAGTGGCTGCTGGACGGGTTGCCGAACTCGCCGGTCAGGAACGGCCACATCGCCTCGAGCACCTCGCGGCGCACCGGCGATGTGGCGGCGTGATCGAGGTAGATCACGGACGCGGAGCCTCGACCTCGATGTCGAGCCCCAGGTCGAGCGAGCGGACGCTGTGGGTCAGCGCACCGACCGAGATCACGTCGACGCCGGACTCGGCGATGGCGCGCACCGTGTCGAGGTTCACGCCGCCGCTGGCCTCGACCACCGCGCGGCCGCCGATCAGCGCGACGCCCTGGGCGAGCTGCTCCGGGGTGAAGTTGTCGAGCATGATCGTGTCGGCCCCGCCCGCGAGCGCCGGCTCGATCTGGTCGAAGCGGTCGACCTCGACCTCGATGTGCGTGGTGTGCGGCACGGCCGCGCGGGCGGAGCGGAGGGCGGCGGTGAGGTCGATCCCGCGCTGCGCGAGGATCGCGAGGTGGTTGTCCTTCGCGAGGATCGCGTCCGACAGGGAGAAGCGGTGGTTGCGTCCGCCGCCGCTGCGGACCGCGTGCCGCTCGAGCGCCCGGAGCCCGGGGGTGGTCTTGCGGGTGTCGACGATCCGGGCCCGCGTGCCCTCGACCGCCTTCACGTAGTGGGCGGTCAGGGTGGCGATGCCGCTCATCCGCTGCACCAGGTTGAGCGCGACCCGCTCGCCGCGCAGCACGCCGGCCGCGGGGCCGGAGATCTCGGCGAGGAGGGCGCCCGCGGCGAACGGGGCCCCGTCCTCGACGAGGACGCTCGTGCGGATGCGGGAGTCGGCCTGCAGCATCGTGCCGACGAGGACCGCGCCGCCGCTGAAGACGCCGGGCTCGCGCGCGACCAGGCGCGCCGAGGCGGTGGCGTCGGCCGGGATCAGCGTCTCGGTCGTGATGTCGCCCCAGGGGGCGTCCTCCTCCAGCGCGAGGGTGACGAGGCGTTCGATGCTCTGACGGGTCAGCACGGGACGGCGACCTTTCTTCTTCCGGCGACGCGGTAGGCGGTCGCCTCGGTTCGGGGGTGGTCGGTGCGGTGGTGGGCGCCGCGGGACTCGGAGCGCGCGAGGGCCGCGTCGATCAGGGCCAGGCCGCACTCGACGAGGTCCGCGTCCTCGAGGGTGCGGAGCGAGAGCGGAGCGGCGGCTCCGACGAGCGCGGACCGGGCCGCCAGGAGCCCCGGCGCGTCGCGGGACACCCCGGCCCCCGCCCACATCGCCGCCTGCAGCGCCGAGCGGTCGAGGGAGAGCGGAGTGACGGGGCGGGGTTCCGCCGAGGGCGACGCCGCGGGGGCGGGCGCGTCCAGGGCCTCCGCCACCCGCCGGGCGAACACCACGCCCTCGAGCAGGCTGTTCGACGCCAGCCGGTTCGCACCGTGGACTCCGGTGCAGGCGACCTCGCCGACGGCGAAGAGGCCCGGGAGGCTCGTCCGCCCGTCGAGGTCGGTCGCGATGCCGCCCATCCAGTAGTGCGCGGCGGGCGTCACGGGCACGAGGTCCTCGGCGAGCGAGAGGCCGTTCGCCCGGCACGCGGCCGAAATGCTCGGGAACCGCTTCGCGAGCACCGCGGGGTCGAGGTGGCGGGCGTCGAGGTGCACGGGGAGCCCGCCCTGCTGCCGCATCCGCTCGGCGATCGCCCGGGCGACGACGTCGCGGGGTGCGAGCTCGGCGTCGGGGTGCACGGCGGTCATGAAGCGCTCACCGGTCGCGTCGCGCAGCACCGCGCCCTCGCCGCGGACGGCCTCCGAGACGAGGAAGCCGCCGGTCAGCGCGAGGGCGGTGGGGTGGAACTGGTAGAACTCCAGGTCCGCCGCCTCGGCTCCCGCGCGCAGGGCGGCGGCCAGACCGTCGCCGGTGGCGACCTCGGGGTTCGTGGTGTGGCTGAACAGCCGGCCCGCGCCGCCGGTCGCCAGGACGACCGCGTCGGCGTCGATCCGCTCGACGGCTCCGCCGCGCAGCACGTCGACGCCCACCACCGCGAGCCCCGGGCGGACGAGATCGACCAGCGCGGTGCGCTCGAGCACGGTCACGGGAGCGGCCCGCACGGCGCGCACCAGCGCCTCTTCGATCGCCGAGCCGGTCGCGTCGCCGCCCGCGTGCAGGATCCGCGAGCGCGAGTGCGCCGCCTCGAGTCCGCGGGCGAGGTCCTCGCCGTCGCGGTCGAACGCGACCCCCCACGCCAGCAGGGCGGCCACGGCGGCCGGACCCTCGGAGCAGAGCACCTCGACGGCCGAGCGGGAGCAGAGCCCGGCTCCGGCGGTGAGGGTGTCCTCGACGTGCAGGGCGACGGAGTCGTCCGCCGCGGTGACCGCGGCGATCCCGCCCTGCGCCCAGCGCGTGCTCGACTCCTCGATCGCGCCCTTGGTGACCAGCACCACCTCGTGCCGGCGGGAGGCGAGCAGGGCGGTCACGAGCCCCGCGATGCCGCTGCCCACGACGACGACGCGCGACACGTCAGACCGCCGTCGGAGCCGTCGGGCCGGCGGGCGGGACGGCCGCGAGCATCCGCTCGAGCGCGACCCTCGCCTCGGCCTGCACCGACTCGTCGACGGAGATGCGGTTGAGGACCGTGCCGGCCACGAGCCCCTCGAGCACCCAGGCGAGGTAGCCGGGGTGGATGCGGTACATGGTCGAGCACGGGCAGACGACGTCGTCGAGGCAGAAGATCGTGTGCTGCGGGTACTGCGCGGCGAGGCGCTGCACGAGGTTGATCTCGGTGCCGATCGCGAAGGTCGTGCCCGCGGGGGCGGCCTGGATCGCCTTCACGATGTAGTCGGTGGAGCCGTACTCGTCGGCGGCGTCGACGACCGCCATCGGGCACTCGGGGTGCACGATCACACGGACCCCGGGGTGCTCGGCGCGCGCCTTCTCGATCTGCCCGACGGTGAAGCGCTTGTGCACCGAGCAGAAGCCGTGCCAGAGGATCACCTGCGCGTCCAGGAGCGTCTGCACGTCCGAGCCGCCCTGCGCCTTCCGCGGGTTCCACATCGGCATGCGCTCCAGCGGCACGCCCATCGCCTTCGCCGTGTTGCGGCCCAGGTGCTGGTCGGGGAAGAAGAGCACCCGCTGACCGCGCGCGAACGCGTCCTCGAGGACGGTCGCGGCGTTCGAGGAGGTGCAGACGACTCCGCCGTTGCGCCCGCAGAAGGCCTTCAGCGCGGCGGACGAGTTCATGTACGTCACGGGGACGAGCGGCACGCGCCCGTCGGCGTCCGGCTCGGTGCCGTAGAGCTCGGTGAGCTCCGCCCACGCGTCCTCGACGGAGTCGATGTCGGCCATGTCGGCCATCGAGCAGCCGGCGGCGAGGTTGGGCAGGATCACGGCCTGCTCCGGCCGCGACAGGATGTCGGCGGTCTCGGCCATGAAGTGGACGCCGCAGAACACGATCGCCTCGGCGTCGGGACGGCTGGTCGCCGCCTTCGCGAGCTGGAAGGAGTCGCCCACGAAGTCGGCGTACTGCACCACCTCGTCGCGCTGGTAGAAGTGGCCGAGCACGACGACGCGGTCGCCGAGCGTCCGCTTGGCGGCGAGGATGCGGTGGTGCAGCTCGTCGGCGCTCGCCGCGGTGTACTCCTCCGGGAGACGGCCCTGGACGGGCGCCTCGGCGGGGATCGGATCGGCCTGGGACGCGCCGGGGCCGTAGGCGGGGAACCCGAGGTCGAACGACCAGGGCGCGTCCGCGAGCTCGGGGGCGCAGGTCTCGCCCGGGGCTCCGCGCTCGATGAGCTGGATGGTGCTGTCGACGGATGTCACGTGTCTCTCCTCGGATGGTGCGGACGGACGGGCGGTGCCGGTCGGTGCTCAGACCGGCAGCGGCCCGTTGTCGACGAGTGCCACGGACTCGTCGTAGCGGTACAGCCGCGGAGGGCGGTGGCGGGTGCCCGCCAGACGCTGCTCGGTGGGTACCACGGTCTTGGACGCCTCGATCGAGCGGCGGAAGTTCGCCGGATCGAGGGGCTTCTGCAGGACGGCCTCGTGCACCTCGCGCAGCTGGGCGAGGGTGAAGGTCCCGCCGAGGAAGGCCTGCGCGATGCGGGAGTACTCCATCTTGTTGCGCAGGCGCCACAGGGCGTAGTCGACGATCAGCCCGTGATCGAAGGCGAGCTCGAGCGGCAGATCGGTGCAGAGCCAGGTGACGTTCTCGCCCACGATCGCCTCGTCGGCCTCGGAGGTGCGCACGAGCGCCCAGTAGACGATCGAGACGACCCGGCGCTCGCCGGGGGAGCGGTCGGGCCCGCCCACGGCGTAGAGCTGCTCGAGGTAGCGCGGAGCGAGACCGGTGGTCTCGCGGAGCGTCCGACGCGCGGCCTCGGCGAGGTCCTCGTCCGGGCCCAGCGGCCCGCCCGGCAGGGCCCACAGGCCCTCGAACGGCTCGCGGATCCGGCGGACGACCGGGATCCAGACGGTGCTCGCCCCGGTCTCGGGATGTGGGCGCAGCGCGAAGATGACGGTCGAGACCGCGAGCTGCGGTACGGCTGCATCCATGGGGGATCCCTACTAAGAGTCGCACTGACTGTAAGTGCTGCGCCGAGCTTAGTGTCACTCCGACCCGAACACCAAACCCGGGCGACGGCGGGTCTCGATACGCCGCGTCCCGCGGCTGCTCGACCAGCAAGGAGGGCGGACGCTGCGCCTCTGCGGACCGCGTAGGCGCGCAGCGGCGCCCTCGTGCTGATCGAGTGGCCGCGCGGCGTCGCCCTCGTGCTGATCGAGTAGCCGCGCAGCGGCGTATCGAGATCCCCCGCCGGCGTGCAGCACCGCGCTAGGGTGATCCCACAACCGAATACCGGGCCGCATACGCGACGCGGGAGAGCCGACTCCGTCGGCACCGAAGGAGCAAGCCTCCCCGCCAATCTCTCAGGTCTTGTACCGCGTCGAACTGGCCACTCTGGAAATGCGTCGCGGAGCGACGAGCCGCCTGCGCGGTCCGAACACTCCGACGAGGCAGCCCACGGTGAAAGCGTTGCTTCGAGCGACGTGAACCTCTCAGGCATCCCGACAGAGGGGGAGTTCCCACGGCACTGCTGTGCCTCGCACCATCGACCTGTGCGAGCGCGTGCGCAGCACTGCGACGAATTGGAGAACTCATGTCCGAGAACCAGTCGACCCTCCCCGCGGAGTCGTCGAGACCCGAACCGCGCTACTCCCCGCTGCACGACGTGCACGTGGCGGCAGGCGCCTCCTTCACCGATTTCGCCGGCTGGTGGATGCCGGTGCGCTACTCCGGCGATCTGGCCGAGCACCACGCGGTGCGCACCGCCGCCGGCCTCTTCGACCTCTCCCACATGGGCGAGATCCTGGTCGTCGGCCCCGAGGCGGTCGACGCCCTCGACTACGCCCTCGCGAGCGATCTGAGCGCCGTCGCCGTCGGCCGGGCGAAGTACACCCTGCTGCTGGACCGCACAGGAGGCGTGATCGACGACCTCGTCGTCTACCGCACGGGCGAGGACCGCTTCATGGTCGTCGCGAACGCCTCCAACCGGCACGTGGTCGCGGAGCAGCTGCGCGACCGCACGGCGATGTTCGACTGCGAGCTCTTCGACGAGAGCGACGACGTCGCACTGATCGCGATCCAGGGCCCGAAGTCGCTCGAGATCCTGCAGAACGTGCAGGGCCTCGCCGTCGAGACGGAGCGGGGGGCGGAGTCGGTGCTCGACACCGATGACGCCGCGCGCCTGCTCGAGGAGCTGCGCTACTACCGCGCAGTGCCGGCGACCTTCGAGGCGCACCCGATCCTGATCGCCCGCACCGGCTACACCGGCGAGGACGGCTTCGAGATCTACGTCGCCCCCGACACAGCCCCCGCCCTCTGGGAGGCGCTGGCCGAGACCGGAGCCGGAGCGGGTCTCGTCGCGGCCGGTCTCGCCGCCCGCGACACCCTCCGCCTCGAGGCGGGCATGCCGCTCTACGGCCACGAGCTCTCGCGCGAGATCTTCCCGGCGCAGGCCGGCCTCGGCCGCGTCGTCGCCCTCGGCAAGCCGATCGACTTCGTCGGCCGCGCCGCCAGCGAGGAGGGCCCCGCCGGGGACGCCCCCGTGCTCGTCGGCCTCGTCGGCGAGGGCCGCCGCGCCGCCCGCGCCGACTACACCGTCTTCTCCGACAGCGGCGACGAGATCGGAGTCGTCACCAGCGGCGTCCTCTCGCCCACGCTCGGCGTCCCCATCGCGATGGCCTACGTCGCCCCCGCCCAGGCGCAGCCCGGCACCGCCGTCTCCGTCGACATCCGCGGCAGCCGCCTCCCCATGACCGTCACCGCCCTCCCCTTCTACTCCAGAAAGAAGATCTGACATGGCCGTCCCATCCGACCTGCAGTACACCTCCGATCACGAGTGGCTCTCCGTCGACGGCGACGTCGCGACGGTGGGCATCACCGCCTACGCCGCGGACAAGCTCGGCGACGTCGTCTTCGTCGAGCTGCCCGAGGCGGGCTCCCGCGTCGAGGGCGGCAGCGTCGTCGGCGAGATCGAGTCGACGAAGTCCGTGGGCGAGCTCTTCGCCCCGGTCGACGGCGAGGTCCTCGAGACCAACTCCGGCGTCGTCGACAGCCCCGAGCTCGTCAACTCCGACCCGTTCGGCGAGGGCTGGCTCATCAAGGTGCGCTTCGAGACGCTTCCCGACGGCCTGCTCGACGCCGCGGCCTACGGCGAGCTGGTCGGAGAGTAGATGTCGACCCTCCGCAACCCCTCCGAGTTCGAGTCCCGCCACGTCGGGACCGACGCCGATGCCCAGCGCACGATGCTGGCCGCCCTGGGCTACGACTCCGTCGACGCGCTGGTCACCGCCGCGGTCCCCGAGTCGATCCGCGTCCGCGACCTCGCCCCCGTGCTGCCCGCTCCCGCGACCGAGACCGAGGCGCTGGCCGAGCTGCGCGCCCTCGCCTCCCGCAACACGGTGCGCCGCCCGCTGATCGGCCTCGGCTACCACGGCACGCTGACGCCCGCGGTGATCAAGCGCAACGTCCTCGAGAACCCGAGCTGGTACACGGCTTACACGCCCTACCAGCCCGAGATCTCGCAGGGCCGCCTCGAGGCGCTGATCAACTTCCAGACGATGGTGTCGGACCTCACCGGTCTCGACACCGCCGGTGCGTCGATGCTCGACGAGGGCACCGCCATCGTCGAGGCGATGCTGCTGGCCCGGCGGGCCTCCAAGACGCGCACCGACGTCTTTCTCGTCGACTCCGACGCGCTGCCGCAGACCCTGGCACTGCTGCGCGGCCGGGCGGAGGCGGTCGGCATCCGCGTCGTCGAGCTGCCGCTCTCGCGCACCGACGCCGACGACGTGCCCGAGTGCTTCGGCGCGCTCGTGCAGTACCCCGGCGCCTCCGGGCACCTCTGGGACCCCTCCGCCGTGCTCGCCGCGGTGAAGGCCCACGGCGGCCTCGGAGTCGTCGCCGCTGACCTCCTCGCCCTCACCCTCGTCCGCTCTCCCGGCGAGCTCGGCGCCGACGTCGCCGTCGGCACGTCGCAGCGCTTCGGCGTCCCGATGGGCTTCGGCGGACCGCACGCCGGCTACCTGGCCGTCCGCAAGGGGCTCGAGCGCCAGCTGCCCGGCCGCCTCGTCGGCGTCAGCCAGGACGCGGACGGCCACCCCGCCTACCGCCTGTCCCTCCAGGCCCGCGAGCAGCACATCCGCCGCGAGAAGGCCACGTCGAACATCTGCACGGCGCAGGTCCTCCTCGCCGTCATGGCGGCCATGTACGCCGTCTACCACGGTCCCGACGGCCTGGCGCGGATCGCGGAGCAGGTGCACTCGCGGGCCTCGCTGCTCGCGCGCCTCCTGCTCGACCGCGGCCACTCCCTCCGCCACGCCGACTTCTTCGACACCGTCGCGGTCGTCGTGCCGCACGGGGCGGAGGCGGCGGTCGCCCGCGCCCGCGAGGCCGGCTTCGACGTGCGACTCGTCGACGCCGACACCGTGGCGGTGTCGCTCGACGAGACCGTGACGACCGCCGAGGTCGTCGCACTCGCCGTCGCGATCGGCGATCTCGACTCGGCGCACGGCTTCCTCGCCGCCTCCTCGCGCTCGATCCCCGTCGCGCTCGAGCGCGCGACGCCGTTCCTCGTGCACCCCGTCTTCAACACGCACCGCAGCGAGACGTCGATGATGCGCTACCTCAAGCGCCTGGCCGACGCCGACTACGCGCTGGACCGCGGCATGATCCCCCTGGGCTCCTGCACCATGAAGCTCAACGCCGCTGCCGAGATGGAGGCGGTCAGCTGGCCCGAGTTCGCGAACCTGCACCCGTTCGCGCCCGAGGCCGACGTGCAGGGCTCGCTCGCCCTCATCGACCAGCTCGAGCGCTGGCTCGCGCACCTCACCGGCTACGACTCCGTCTCGCTGCAGCCCAACGCGGGCTCGCAGGGAGAGCTCGCGGGACTGCTCGCGATCCGCGGCTACCACCGCGCGAACGGCGACCTGGAGCGCACCGTCTGCCTCATCCCCTCGAGCGCGCACGGCACCAACGCCGCCAGCGCGGTGCTCGCGGGCATGCGGGTCGTCGTCGTCGCCTGCGACGAGCTCGGCAACGTCGATCTGGACGACCTGCGCGCCAAGATCGGCGAGCACGCCCCGTCCCTCGCGGCGCTCATGATCACCTACCCGTCGACGCACGGCGTCTACGAGCACGAGGTCTCCGAGATCTGCCGCCTGGTGCACGAGGCCGGCGGTCAGGTGTACGTCGACGGCGCGAACCTCAACGCGCTGCTCGGCTTCGCGCGCTTCGGCGACTTCGGCGGCGACGTCTCGCATCTCAACCTGCACAAGACGTTCTGCATCCCGCACGGCGGGGGCGGCCCCGGAGTGGGACCCGTCGCGGCCAAGGCGCACCTCGCGCCGTTCCTGCCCGGGCACCCGCTCGCCCAGCGTCTCGAGCACGCTCTCGGCCAGAACGGCGAGACGGTCGTGCACGGCGGAGTCCCGGTTTCGGCCGCCCCCTACGGCAGCCCGGGCATCCTCCCCATCTCGTGGGCCTACGCCCGCATGATGGGCGAGGACGGACTGCGGGCCGCCACCGGTGCCGCCGTGCTCTCGGCCAACTATGTCGCCGCACGTCTGCGCGAGCACTTCCCGGTGCTCTACACGGGCGAGAACGGCCTCGTGGCGCACGAGTGCATCCTCGACATCCGCCCGCTCACCGCGGCGACCGGAGTCACGGTGGACGACGTCGCGAAGCGCCTCGTCGACTACGGCTTCCACGCGCCCACCATGAGCTTCCCCGTCGCGGGAACGCTGATGGTCGAGCCGACCGAGAGCGAGGACCTCGCCGAGATCGACCGCTTCATCGACGCGATGATCGGCATCAAGGCCGAGGCCGACCGCGTCGGCGCGGGGGAGTGGCCGGTGGACGACAACCCGCTGCGCAACGCCCCGCACACTGCGGAGTGCCTCGTCACGGGGGAGTGGACGCACCCGTACTCGCGCGAGGAGGCGGTCTACCCCGTCCGCTCTCTCGTGCGGGGCAAGTACTGGCCGCCGGTCCGCCGCGTCGACCAGGCCTTCGGCGACCGCAACCTGGTCTGCGCCTGCCCGCCCATCGAGGCCTTCGCCTGATCTGCCCGGCGCAACTGAGGCTGAGAGGCGCGACATCCCGACATCTCGGGAATCGCGACCTCTCAGCCTTACTTGTGCGGCTCCTCACTCCCTCACCTCCTTCCTGATCCCTCACATCCTCCACAGTTCGACCGCGGCCTCACCCTTCGAGATCGCCCGCGGCGCATCCTCGCTGCATGGACCTTGTGCACCTCGTTCTCACCGGCCTCGGCGGGATCGGCTCCGCAGCGCAGCTCGCCGCTGCCGGCTGCACACGGCACCATCTCGAGACGGCGGTATGCGAGGGCTCTGTGCTCCGCGTCCGACGCGGGTGGTTCGCTCTCCGGGGCGTCGAACCGGCCGAGATCGCCGCCGTCGCCGCAGGCGGTCTCCTCACCTGCGTCTCAGCGCTCGCGACTCGACGGGTGTGGGTTCTGGCTGAGGACGCGCTGCACGTCGCCGTTCGTCCGAATGCGGTGCGTTCGCCTTCGCGCGGCGTGCGCCTCCACTGGCGGGAGTGGCCCGGATGCGGTCCGGAGACGTCCTCTCGGGACGGCGTCCGTTCGAGCGTCCTGCACGTGGTCTCCTGCTTGCCGGAGGAGGAGGCCGTGATGGCTCTCGACTCCGTCGTCGAGAGGAGGCTCCTGCCCTACGGAGAGCTCATGGATCTCCGCGCACATGCACCTGCCGGTCGGCGGCGGGTGTTCGATCTCGTCGTGCCGGGATGCCAGTCGGGTCTCGAGACGAGGGCGCGTCTGGCAGGAGTCCGACTCAGAGTCCGAGTCCGCGCGCAGGTGTCCGTCGCCGGTGTCGGCCTGGTCGACAACGTCTTCGGCGACTGCCTCGCCGTCGAGACGGACGGCCGCGCGTTCCACAGCGGCTCGGCGCAGCTCGAGGAGGACTACCGACGCACCCTCGCTCTGCAGGCGAGGGGCTTCGTCGTCGTGCGGCTGTCGTCCCGTCAGGTGCTGCACCAGTGGACCGAGACCGAGACCGCGCTCGCCCTTCTCGTCGGACGCCGACAGCACGTGTGGACTCCATCTCAGCGCGCCCGACTGCAGAGAGAAGGGTGGCCGACGGATTACGAGTGAGACTGCGCGGATCGGTTGGGTCAGCCTTACTCCCGCGGCTCCGGAGCCGCGAACAGCTCCGGCCAGAGCGCCACCGCCAGCGGGTACCCGACGAACGACACGATGTCGATGATCGAGTGCGCGATCACGAGCGGCAGCGTGCGGCCGAAGCGCTGGTAGAACAGCCCGAACACGACGCCCATGATCACGTTGCCGATGAACGGCCCGATGCCCTGGTACAGGTGGTAGCTGCCTCGGAGCAGCGCGCTCGCGAAGAGGATCCGCCACCGACTCCAGCCCAGGTCGCCGAGGCGCGCGAAGAGGTAGCCGACGACGATCACCTCCTCCTGGATCCCGGCGCGGATCGCCGAGAGCACGAGAACGGGCACGGTCCACCAGTAGGCGTCGAGCGGCGAGGCGACCACCGCCACCGTCACGCCGAGCGCCCGGCCGAGCGCGTAGAGCCCGATGCCGGGGGCGCCGATGGCGATCGCGAGAACGGTGCCCGAGCCGAGATCGCGCAGCGGATGCCGCAGGTCGAGCCCGAGCCGGCCCAGCGGCCGTCCGGAGCTCTGCCAGAGCAGGAAGGCGCACAGCGCCACGGGGACGAGATCGAAGAACAGCGCGAGGAGCTGGTAGATCAGGTCGAACACCGGCCGGTCGCTGAGTGCTCCGTTCAGCGTCGCCGTCTGCTCCGAGAGAGCGACGTCCCGCGTCAGCCGGTTGGTGATCGACACCACGGAGTAGATCGCGGACGCCCCCAGCGAGAGGCCGAGGACGAGCAGGATCTCGGCCCGGATGCGCCCCCGCGACTGCACGGATCCTGTCAGTGGGGTGGACACTCCGTGGAACTCCTCTGGATCGATGCGTTGCGCAGAAGCGGCTCGAGACGCGGATTTCGTGCGGAAGAGCGCAAGGATTCCACCTCCCGGTTACCGCTGTGTAACGGTTTCCACATGCTTTTGTGCAGATAGCGAGCCGATACATAGTCTCGTCGATGGCACTTGCGCGGGGGCCAACAGTCTCCCGTGCGCCGAAGCCGTCGCCACGCGCGCGGCGACCACAGCATCCGGGAAATCACTTCCCGTGCGCCCTCACACCACTGGAGGAATAGTGAAAATCAGACGTTTCGGCCTCGGAGCTCTGGCGCTCGTCGCCGCGAGCACCCTGGTCCTCGCCGGCTGCAGCAGCTCGAGCGACGACGGTGGAGGAGATGCGGCCGGAGACTCCGCCGCGATCATCCTCACCAACGGCTCCGAGCCGCAGAACCCGCTGGTCCCGACCAACACCAACGAGGTCGGCGGCGGCAAGATCCTCGACGAGATCTTCGCCGGTCTCTACTACTACGACGCCGAGGGCGCGGCGCAGCCCGACCTGGCCGAGTCGGTCGAGTCGGACGACGCGCAGAACTACACCATCACCATCAAGCCCGGCCGCACCTTCACCAACGGTGAGGAGATCACGGCGCAGTCCTTCGTCGACGCCTGGAACTACGGCGCGAAGTACTCGAACGAGCAGCTCCAGAGCTACTTCTTCGAGGACATCGAGGGCTTCAGCTACGACGAGGACACCGAGCTCACCGGCCTGAAGGTCGTCGACGACACCACCTTCACCGTCGCGCTCTCGGCTCCCAAGTCGGACTTCCCGCAGCGCCTGGGCTACTCGGCCTACTACCCGCTGCCCAGCGTCGCCTACGACGACATGGACGCCTTCGGTGAGAACCCGATCGGCAACGGCCCCTACATGCTCGACGGCGAGGGCGCGTGGCAGCACGACGTCCAGATCGACCTGGTCGTGAACCCCGACTACGACGGACCCCGCGTCCCCGTCAACGGCGGCATCACCATCACGTTCTACGCGACCCAGGACGCGTCGTACGCCGACCTGCTCGCGGGCAACGTCGACGTGATCGACCAGATCCCGGACTCCGCGTTCGGCACCTTCGAGAGCGACCTCGGCGACCGTGCGGTCAACCAGGCCTCCGCCGTGTTCCAGTCCTTCACGATCCCGGAGCGCCTCGAGCACTTCAGCGGTGAAGAGGGCAAGCTGCGCCGCCAGGCCATCTCGATGGCCTTCGACCGCGAGCAGATCACCGACGTCATCTTCGAGGGCACCCGCACCCCCGCCTCCGACTTCACCTCCCCGGTGATCGACGGCTGGAGCGACTCCCTCGAGGGCGCCGAGGTGCTCGAGTACAACCCCGACGAGGCGAAGAAGCTGTGGGCCGAGGCCGACGCGATCTCCCCGTGGACGGGCACCTTCTCGATCGCCTACAACGCCGACGGCGGACACCAGGGCTGGGTCGACGCCGTGTCGAACGCGGTCAAGAACACGCTCGGCATCGAGGCCGTGGGCGAGGCCTACCCGACCTTCGCCGAGGCGCGCACCAAGATCGTCGACCGTTCGATCGAGACCGCGTTCCGCACCGGATGGCAGGCCGACTACCCGGGTCTGTACAACTTCCTGGGCCCGCTGTACGCGACCAACGCCTCGTCGAACGACGGCGACTACTCCAGCGCCGAGTTCGACCAGCTCCTCGCCGACGGGTCGGCCGAGACCGACCTCGAGACCGCGAATGAGGACTACCAGAAGGCTCAGGAGGTCCTGCTCCAGGACCTCCCGTCGATCCCGCTCTGGTACGCCAACGTGACCGGTGGCTACAGCGAGACCGTGTCCGACGTAGAGTTCGGATGGAACTCGGTTCCGCTGTTCTACCAGATCACCAAGAGCTGACATCAGACACGACGGGCGCTTCGCCCGCGGGGACGGCACGACCGTTCCCGCGGGCGGAGCGCCTTGTTCGGTCACGATCGAATGAGGTCCACCATGCGACACCGGAACAGGCAGGGCTGACGTGCTCGCCTACATCGTCCGACGCATCCTGCAAGCCGTCCCCGTCCTGATCGGGACGACGTTCCTGATCTACTTCATGGTCTTCGCCATGCCGGGGAACCCCCTCCTCGCCCTCTTCGGCGACAAGACCCCGAACGCCGCGCTGCTCGCGCGCCTCGAGGAGCAGTACCACCTGAACGAGCCGTTCATCGTGCAGTACCTCTACTACCTCGGCGGCGTCGTCCGCGGCGACTTCGGCATCTCCTTCTCGGGCCAGTCGGTGAACGACATCCTCGCCCGCACGTTCCCGGTCACGCTCACCCTCGCCATGATGGCGATCATCATCGAGATCGTCGTCGCTCTCACGATCGGCCTCATCAGCGGTCTGCGGAAGGGCTCGTTCTTCGACGCCAGCGCGCTCGTCGTGAGCCTCCTGCTGGTCTCGGTGCCGATCTTCGTCCTGTGTTTCATCGCGCAGTCCTTCTTCGCGGTGCAGCTCGGCTGGTTCTCGCCGACGGTGGGCGGCTCGCCGACGTTCGAGCGGCTCCTGCTCCCGGCCATCGTGCTCGCCCTGTTCGTCGTCGCCTCGGCCATCCGCCTCACCCGCGGCTCGGTCATCGAGACCGCCGGCTCCGACTTCGTGCGCACCGCGTACAGCAAGGGCCTCTCGCGCAAGCGCGTCGTGCCCGTGCACATCCTGCGCAACTCGCTGATCCCGGTCACGACCCAGTTCGGCGCCGACTTCGGCCTGCTGATCGTGGGCGCCACGGTCACCGAGGGCATCTTCAACGTTCCCGGAGTCGGGAACACGCTCTACCAGGCGATCATCCGAGGGGAGCGGCCGACCGTCGTCTCCTTCGTCACGGTCATGGTGCTGTTCTACCTCGCGGTGAACATCCTCGTCGACCTGCTCTACGCCGTACTCGACCCGAGGATCCGCTATGCCAAATGAGATGAACCGCGACGCCCCCCGTCGCATCGATCACTTCGTGGCACCGCTCGAGGAGACCCCGATCGCCTCGGTCGACGCCGTCTCGCTCGACGAGAAGCCCAGCAACCTCTGGACCGACGCCTGGCAGGACCTGCGCCGCCGGCCGATGTTCTGGATCTCGGGCGCCCTGATCGTGCTGATCGTCGCCGTCGCGCTGCTCCCGAACCTCTTCACCTCCATCGACCCCCGCGCCTGCGACCTCGGCTTCAGCAACCAGGGCCCCGGCGACGGCAGCCTTCTCGGCTACACGAAGCAGGGCTGCGACGTCTACGCGCGCATCGTCCACGGCACGTCGACGTCGCTCACCGTGGGTCTGATCGTCATCCTGATCACCACGATCACGGGTGTCATCGGAGGCGCGCTCGCCGGCTTCTTCGGCGGATGGGTCGACACCGTGATCATGCGCGCGGGCGACATCTTCTTCTCGATCCCCTACATCCTCGCCGCCGTCGTCATCATGTCGGTCTTCTCGGCGCACCGGAACGTGTTCGTCATCGCCCTGGCGATCGGCGCGTTCGCGTGGCCGACCACGGCCCGCGTCCTGCGGTCCGAGGTCCTGCGGGTCAAGCAGTCGGACTTCGTCGGAGCGGCGACCGCCACGGGCCTGTCCCGCATGGCGATCCTGTTCCGCCACGTCATGCCCAACTCCATCGCCCCCGTGATCGTCGTCACGACGATCTCGCTCGGCGCGGCCATCACCGCGGAGGCGACCCTGTCGTTCCTCGGCGTCGGCCTCCCCGGCTCCGTGATGTCGTGGGGCAACGACATCAGCCAGGCCCAGCGCGACCTGCGGACCAACCCGCAGACGCTGATCTACCCGTCCGCCGCGCTGACCATCACCGTGCTGAGCTTCATCCTCATGGGCGAGGCCCTGCGCGACGCGCTCGACCCGAAGGCGAGGGCCCTCCGATGACCGACTCGACCACTCCGAAGGGGCCCCTGCTCCAGGTCACCGACCTCGAGGTCGGCTTCCAGACCGGCAGCGGCCTGGTGCCGGCTCTGCGCGGCGTCAGCCTCACGATCGAGCACGGCCAGACCGTCGCCATCGTGGGGGAGTCGGGCTCGGGCAAGTCGACGACCGCCGCGGCGATCATCGGCCTGCTTCCGGGCTCCGGCAAGGTCACCGCCGGCTCCGTGCTCTTCGACGGGAAGGACCTCGCGAAGGCGACTCGCTCCGAGCTCGAGGACATCCGCGGCCGCCGCATCGGCTACGTGCCGCAGGACCCGATGTCGAACCTCAACCCCGTGTGGTCGGTCGGTTTCCAGGTCGAGGAGACCATCCGGGCGAACGGTCTCGCGACCGGCCGCAAGGAGGTGCGCGCCAAGGCGATCGAGGTGCTGCAGAACGCCGGTCTCGCCGACGCCGAGAAGCGGCTCAAGCAGTTCCCGCACCAGTTCTCCGGAGGCATGCGCCAGCGCGTCCTGATCGGCATCGGCCTGGCGGCGGCTCCCCAGCTCCTCATCGCCGACGAGCCGACCTCGGCCCTGGACGTGACGGTGCAGCGCAGGATCCTCGACCACCTCGAGACGCTGACGAAGACCGACGGCACCGCGCTGCTCTTCATCACGCACGACCTGGGCCTCGCCGCCGAGCGCGCCGAGAAGCTCATCGTCATGTACAAGGGCCGCATCGTCGAGTCGGGCGCCTCGGTCGAGGTGCTGCAGAACCCGCAGCACCCCTACACGCAGCGCCTGATCGCCGCCGCGCCGAGCCTCGCCTCGCGCCGCATCCAGTCCACGGCCGGTCGGGCCACGGAGGCGGTGCCCGGCGAATCCGCGGCCGTCGCCGAGGTCGACCTGGTCCGCGCGGCGGGCACCCACGCGGGCGCCCCGACGACGACGAAGCCGATGATCGAGGTCGAGAACCTGACCAAGGTCTTCAAGATCCGCCGCGGCGGGCTGAAGGCCGAGGACTTCACGGCCGTCGACGACGTCTCGTTCTCGATCCCCAAGGGCACCACCACCGCCCTCGTGGGCGAGTCGGGCTCGGGCAAGTCGACGATCGCGCGCCTCGTGCTCGGTCTCGAGACCGCCACGAAGGGTGCCATCTCGATCGACGGACGCCGCACTGAGAAGCTCCGCGGCAAGGAGATGCTGGCGCTGCGCCGCTCGATGCAGCCCGTGTTCCAGGACCCGTACGGCTCGCTCGACCCGCTGCACAACATCGGCAACACCATCTCGGAGCCGCTGCGGGTGCACAAGGTCGGCGATCGCGCCTCGCAGCGCGAGCGCGTCTTCGAGCTGCTCGACCAGGTCTCGCTCCCGCGCGTCATCGCCGGGCGCTACCCGAACGAGCTCTCCGGTGGTCAGCGCCAGCGCGTCGCCATCGCCCGGGCGCTCGCGCTCAAGCCCGAGATCGTCGTGCTCGACGAGGCCGTCTCGGCGCTCGACGTGCTCGTGCAGGCGCAGATCCTCCGCCTGCTCGCGGATCTCCAGGCCGAGCTCGGACTGACCTACCTGTTCATCACGCACGACCTCGCCGTGGTCCGCGTGATCGCGGACGACGTCTGCGTGATGCAGAAGGGCCGCATCGTCGAGCACGCGCCGACCGACACGGTGTTCGACTCCCCGCAGCAGGAGTACACCCGCGAGCTGCTCGCGGCGATCCCCGGCGCCGGGATCGAGTTCGCGGTCTGATCCGCCGCCGCGAGGGCCCCGTTCCGCGCCCGAGAGTCCCGTGTTCCGCGGGGTGATCGGACCGGATCGGGGCCCTCAGTCGTTCCGCGGCGCGCCTGCGGTACGATGGAGGGTCCCCCTTCATGCACGAGAACACGAGACGAGTCCGTTCACATGGCAAGTGCCACCCGCTCCGACCTGCGCAACGTCGCGATCGTCGCCCACGTCGACCATGGCAAGACCACTCTGGTCGACGCCATGCTCAAGCAGACGAACTCCTTCGACGCGCACGCCCACGTGGACGAGCGCGCGATGGACTCGAACGAGCTCGAGCGCGAGAAGGGCATCACGATCCTCGCGAAGAACACCGCGGTCTCGTACCGCGGCAAGCACGCGACCGACGGCCCCATCACGATCAACGTGATCGACACCCCCGGCCACGCCGACTTCGGCGGCGAGGTCGAGCGCGGCCTGTCGATGGTCGACGGCGTCTGCCTCCTCGTCGACGCGTCCGAGGGCCCCCTCCCGCAGACCCGCTTCGTGCTCCGCAAGGCGCTCGAGGCCAAGCTGCCCGTGATCCTGCTGGTCAACAAGACCGACCGCCCCGACGCGCGCATCGACGAGGTCGTCGCCGAGAGCCAGGACCTGCTCCTCGGCCTCGCCTCCGACATGGCGGACGACGTCCCCGACCTCGACCTCGACGCGATCCTCGACGTCCCCGTCGTCTACGCCTCCGGCAAGGCGGGCCGCGCGTCCTCGAACAAGCCCGAGAACGGCACGCTGCCCGACGCCGAGGACCTCGAGCCGCTCTTCGAGGCGATCCTCAAGCACATCCCGGCGCCGACCTACGACGACGAGGCGCCGCTCCAGGCCCACGTCACGAACCTCGACGCCTCGCCGTTCCTCGGCCGCCTCGCCCTGCTGCGCGTCTTCAACGGCAACATCAAGAAGGGGCAGACCGTCGCCTGGGTCCACCACGACGGCACGCACACCAACGCCCGCATCACCGAGCTGCTGATCACGAAGGCGCTCGACCGCTACCCGGCGGAGTCGGCCGGCCCCGGCGACATCGTCGCGATCGCGGGCTTCCCCGAGATCACCATCGGCGAGACCATCGCCGATCCGGAGGACATCCGTCCGCTGCCGGCCATCACGGTCGACGACCCGGCGATCTCGATGACCATCGGCACCAACACCTCGCCGCTCGTCGGCAAGGTCAAGGGCCACAAGCTCACCGCGCGCATGGTCAAGGACCGCCTCGACCGCGAGCTCATCGGAAACGTGTCGCTCAAGGTCCTCGACATCGGCCGCCCCGACTCGTGGGAGGTCCAGGGCCGAGGCGAGCTCGCGCTGGCGATCCTCGTCGAGCAGATGCGCCGCGAGGGCTTCGAGCTCACCGTCGGTAAGCCCCAGGTGGTCACCCGCCAGGTCGACGGCAAGACTCACGAGCCGTTCGAGCACCTGACGATCGACGCCCCGGAGGAGTACCTCGGAGCGATCACGCAGCTCCTCGCCGCCCGCAAGGGCCGCATGGAGAACATGGCGAACCACGGCACCGGCTGGGTCCGCATGGAGTTCATCGTGCCCTCGCGCGGTCTGATCGGCTTCCGCACCGAGTTCCTCACCACCACGCGCGGCACCGGCATCGCGAACGCGATCCTGCACGGCTACGAGCCGTGGGCCGGCGCCATCGTCACCCGCAACAACGGGTCGATCGTGGCCGACCGCACGGGTGTCGTCACTCCGTTCGCCATCATCGCGCTCCAGGAGCGCATGACCTTCTTCGTGAACCCCACCGAGGAGGTCTACGAGGGCATGGTCATCGGCGAGAACTCGCGCAACGACGACATGGACGTGAACATCACCAAGGAGAAGAAGCTGACCAACATGCGTCAGTCCACCTCCGACACGTTCGAGTCGATGACGCCGTCGCGTCAGCTGACGCTCGAGGAGTGCCTCGAATTCGCCCGTGAGGACGAGTGCGTCGAGGTCACCCCCGAGATCGTGCGCATCCGCAAGGTCGAGCTCGACGCCAACGCGCGCGCCCGCCAGACCAGCCGTCTGAAGAAGCAGGGCTGATCCCGCCGGGCGCCCTGCGCGCCCGCTCGGCTCGAGACCGGTCGGAGGTTCGCCTCCGGCCGGTCTTCTGCGTCCCGGCCGCCCACGCGAGCGGATCTCGATACGGCCACTTCGCGCCCTACTCGATCAGCAAGGAGCCGAGGATGCGTGCCCCCCTCCCCGTCATGCTGGTCGAGTAGCCGCGCAGCGGCGTATCGAGACCCAGGTTCTCCCGGAGTGGCGGATCTCGATCCGGCCGCTCCGCGGCCTACTCGATCAGCAGGGCGGGGAGCCGAGGAGTCGCCCCCGCCCTCTGCTGGTCGAGTAGCCGCGTCAGCGGCGTATCGAGACCCACGTGCTCCCGGAGTGGCGGATCTCGATACGGCCGCTCCGTGCCCTACTCGATCAGCAGGGCACGGAGCCGAGGAGTCGCCCCCGCCTCTGCTGGTCGAGTAGCCGCGTCAGCGGCGTATCGAGACCGACGTGCTCCCGGAGTGGCGGATCTCGATACGGCCGCTCCGCGGCCTCCTCGATCAGCAAGGCAAGGAGCCGAGGAGGGGAGCCCCCTCCGCGTCAGGCGAACAGCGCCGACCCCACGAAGTCGCCCTCGCCCCGTGCACCGGGCGGCACCGCGAAGATGGCCGAGCCGACGTGCTTGATGTACTCGTTCAGCGCGTCCTCCGAGAGCGACCGCTGCACCGTGACGAACTGCTCCGGCGACCGCTGGAACGACAGGAAGAAGAGCCCCGCGTTCAGGCGCCCGAGCTCGTCGTTGCCGTCGACGAAGTTGTAGCCGCGACGCAGCAGCCGCGCACCATTGTTGACCGACGGATGTGCGAGCCGCACGTGGGAGTTCGTGTCGACGAGCGGCGCTCCCGTGGCGCCGGTCGCGGCGAAGTCCGGCTCGGCGAACTCGTCTCCGCCCGAGAGGGGCGCGCCCGAGCCCTTGCTGCGGCCGATCACGCGCTCCTGCTCGCCGAGCTGGCTGTGGTCCCACGTCTCGATGATCATGCGGATCTTGCGCGCGACGAGGTAGCTGCCGCCGACGAGCCAGTCCGGCCCGTCCGACTCCTGCACCCAGACGTGCTCCTGGACCGCGTCGGTCTCCTCCGACTTCACGTTGGCCGTGCCGTCCTTGAACCCGAAGAGGTTCCGCGGCGTGGCCTGCGCCGTCGACGTCGAGGAGGTGCGGCCGAAGCCGAGCTGCGACCAGCGCAGCGACGCCCGGCCGAAGGCGATGCGGCTGAGGTTGCGGATCGCGTGCACCGCCACCTGCGGGTCGTTCGCGCAGGCCTGGATGCAGAGATCGCCGCCGCTCGCCGCCGGGACGAGCGCGTCGCCCCGGAATCGGGGGAGCGTCTCGAGGGTGGGCGGCCGCCGATCCGCGAGGCCGAAGCGATCGGCGCCGTCCGCGTCCACGAACAGTCCGGGGCCGAAGCCGAAGGTGATGGTCAGGGCCGTGGCGTCGAGCCCCAGCGCCTCGCCCGTGTCGTCGGGAGGGGCGGTGTCGGGGCCGCCCACGGCGCCCTCCTCGCTGACGTCGAGCCCGCGCGTCAGGCGCGACGCCGCGATCGTCCAGTCCTGCAGCAGCTCGATCAGCTCCTCGCGCGAGGTGCCCGAGGCGACGTCGAAGGCCGCGAAGTGGAGCCGGTCCTGCGCGGCTGTCGTGATTCCGGCCTGGTTCGCGCCGAAGAACGGCACGGTGCTCGACGCCCCGGAGGCGGTCGCGCTCGTCGCGGAGGCGACGGCGACGGTGCCGCCCACTCCCGCCGCGATGCCGGCCGTCCCCGCGGACACGAGACCGAGCAGCCCGCGCCGCGAGAGGCGGCGGGGCTGCTCGGCGGCGGCGGCGTCGGAGTCGACGTCGGCCGGGGCGTTCTGCTGGTCGTCCATCTACTCCGCGGGCTCCTCGACGCCCAGCACCGTGTGGGTCAGCTGCGAGAGCGGCTCGGACAGGGCGTTCACCTGGTCCGAGAGCTCCTTCTTCTGCTCATCGGTCACCGAGGAGTAGGAGACGAAGCCGGCGTCGATCGAGCCGTACTGGGCGAGCAGCGTGTCGAGGGCGGTGAACTGGGCCGTGATGTCGGCGGTCAGCTCCGCGCCCTCGTCGCCCGACGCGGTGGCGATGGGCTCGACATTGCCGAAGGCGACCTCGGCGCCCTGGACGTTCGCGGCGAAGTCCATCAGGTCGGTGCCCGACCACCAGTCCTCCTCGCCGGTGATCTTGCCGGCGGCGACCTCGTCGAGCAGACCGATGGCGCCGTTGGAGATGTCGCCCACCGAGACGGTGAAGTCGTCGGCGGTCACGAGGTCGTACAGGCTCTGCACGTCGTCGACGAGGCCCTGGCCGAACTCGGCGCGCTGCTCCGGGGTCGACGGAGCCCAGTCGAGGTACGCGCTCGTGCCGTCGGAGTTGAGCGCGTCCGGCGCCGGAACCCAGAGGTCCTTCTCGATGCGGTGGAAGCCCGTCCAGTCCAGGCCCTCGGCGACGGCGTCGACCTCGCGGTAGTCGATCTTCGGATCGAGATCTCCGAAGGCCTCCGCGGTCGGCTCGATGCGCTCGTAGAAGACGCGGGTCGGGGCGAAGAGGCTGCGGGCGGTCTCGTCGTCGCCGGCGGTGTACGCGTCGGCGAAGGCCTGCACGGCGGGGAGGAGCTCGCCGGCCTGGGACTTCACGTAGGCGACGTAGTTGGTGACGGCCGACTCGGTCGCGGCCTTCTCGTCGGCGGACTGCTCGGTCGCCTCGCCGCTGACCGTGAACTCCGCGAGTCCGATGGGAGCGCCGACCTGCTGGAACTTGCACGCGGTGTAGTAGGTGCCGGGCTCGAGCTGGGCGACGTACGACACCGTCTGGCCGGGAGTGACGTTCTCCTTCTCGCCGACGATGCGCAGCTTGTCGTCCGCGAGGATCTCGAACTCGTTGACGTCGGTGCCGTCGTTCTTGAGCGCGAAGGTGACGGCCCCGGCCTCGGCGGTCGCGGCAGAGACGTCGCACGACTCGTCGCTGATCGCGACGTCGAGCGCGGCGGACGAGGAGGCCGCGGTGTTCGGCACGCAGCCCGAGAGCGCGAGCGCGAGGACACCGGCGCCGGCGAGGCCGGACAGGGCGCGGGGGAGCGGGGAGCGACGGGGGAGTGCGCGCGAGGGCATGGTTCTCCTGGAGTAGAGGGCAGGACGCACCGGCGGAGCCGGAGTCAGACGGAGGTGGGAGCGGGGGTCGCGACCGGGGCCGCGCTGCCCCGACGCGGTCGGCGGAGCCGGACCTGGCGGACGAAGAGGAGGCCCACGACGGCGAGGTAGACCAGCCACGCGGCGAACTGCAGGGCGGTCGGCTCGGGCGTGTAGTTGAAGAGCCCGCCGAGGATCGCGGCGATCGGTGCGGGCACCACGGGGCCGAGGCTGAAGAGCGGAGCGCCCCAGCCGGGCAGGAGCGCCGCCTCCTGCAGGTCGCCGACCCCGTACGAGAGCACGCCCGCGGCGACCAGGATGAGGAAGCCGCCGGTCCAGGTGAAGAACCGGCCGAGATCGATCCGGACGAAGCCGCGGAAGATCAGATAGGCGATGACGACCGCCGAGAGGATCCCCAGGAGGGCGCCGATCGTGCCGATCCAGGCGTCCGCCCCGGAGGAGGCGCTGCTCGAGGACACGCTCGCCCACACGAACAGGGCGGTCTCGATGCCCTCGCGCCCCACGCTGACGAAGCCAAGGACCACGATGCCGAGCGCGGATCCGCCGACGGCCGCGTCGAGCCGCGACTCCAGCTCGCCCTTGAGGCTGCGGGCGTTCGCGCCCATCCAGAAGATCATCCAGGTCACGAGGCCGACGGCGAGGATCGAGAGCCCGCCGCCGAGCAGCTCCTGCGCCTGGAACGACAGTCCGTAGGGACCCCAGGTGAGGATCGCCCCGGTCACGAGCGAGATCGCGACGGCCGCGGCGATGCCGGTCCACAGGCGCGGCAGCACGTCGCGGCGCCCGAGCTTGGTCAGGTAGGCGACGAGGATGCCGACCACGAGGCCCGCTTCGAGGCCTTCGCGGAGGCCGATGAGGTAATTTGCGAGCACGCGTGTTTCTCTCGGTCGATCGCGGGGAGGGACGGGGACGACCCCCGCCCCGGGCCCGAACCTTCGGTAAGCCTTGCCTTACCGGAGTCGACTGTAGTGCTCTGCCCGATCGCCTGTCCAGAAGTGGCGCGGGACGCACCGGCGCGCCGAACGGAAGGTAGGAGTGTGGACGCGAGCCCAGTCGGAGCGGACGAGCGGATCGTGGCCGTCCACGCGCATCCGGACGACGAGAGCATCACCATGGGCGGGACCCTCGCGCACCTCGCGTCGCAGGGCGCCGCGGTGACGGTGGTCACCGCCACGCGCGGGGAGTGCGGCGAGGTGATCCCCGAGGACCTCGCGGCGCTCGAGGGCTCCGAGGATCTCGCCTCCCACCGCACGACCGAGCTGGTCGTCGCACTCACGGCGCTCGGAGTCGCCGATCACCGCTTCCTCGGCGCGGAGGGTGCGCGGGCGCGCGGCCTCGCTCCGCGCATCTACCGCGACTCCGGCATGCAGTGGGGGCCCGGCCGGGTCCCTGAGCCGCTCGAGCCCGTGCATCCCGCGGCTCTCACCGCCGGCTCGCAGGAGGAGCAGATCGCCGACCTGATCGCCGTGCTGCAGCAGACCCGCGCCGAGGTCGTCCTCTCGTACGACGAGGGGGGCGGCTACGGGCACCCGGACCACGTCCGCACGGCCGCGATCGCCCGGCAGGCGGCCGAGCTGCTCGGCCTGCGCTTCCTCGCCGTCCTTCCCGAGGACGCTCCCCCCGCGCCCGGAGACGTCGTCCTCGAGCTCAGCGATGACGACTGGGCCCGCAAGCGCGCCGCGCTCGAGGCTCACGGCACCCAGATCGTCGTCGAGGACGGGACGGCGAGGCTCTCGAGCGGTCCCGCGTTCCCCATCGCCCGCGTCGAGCGCTTCCGCCCGGCGTCCGTCGCCGCGGTCGAGGCGCCGATGGCCGACGAGCGCCCCGATCTGCGCTCGCGCGTCGTGTCCGGCGCCCTCTCGGTGCTCGTCGGCGCGGTCGTCGGAGCGATCACCACCGTCGCCCACCAGAGCACCGTCGTCGTCGGCGACGCCGTGCTGCCCGTGGGACTCGCCGCCTCCCTCGCCGCGGTGCTGCTGCTGCTCCTGGGCCTGCGGATCGTGATGGTGGACCGCTTCGTCGCCTTCTGCACGGCCATGGGGCTGCTGGGCGTCATCGGGCTGCTGGCGCTGCGCAGTGCCGGAGGATCCGTCCTGGTGCCGGCGAACGGCCTCGGCGTCGCGTGGACGTTCGTCCCCGCGCTCATCGCCCTCGTGGTGATCGCCTGGCCTCGGCTGCGACCGGCGTCCCCAGCGCCCTCGGAGCCGCGGAACCCCGCCGCGGGACTCGACGCCCCGTCGCTCCGCGTACGATAGAAGCCTCTGTTCGAAGGGACGCCACGACCGTGACCTACGTGATCGCACTTCCGTGCGTCGATGTCAAAGACCGCGCCTGCATCGACGAATGCCCGGTCGACTGCATCTACGAAGGCGAGCGCTCGCTCTACATCCACCCCGACGAATGCGTCGACTGCGGTGCCTGCGAGCCGGTGTGCCCCGTCGAGGCGATCTACTACGAGGACGACCTCCCCGAGGAGTGGTCCGACTACTACAAGGCCAACGTCGAGTTCTTCGACGAGATCGGCTCCCCGGGCGGAGCGGCGAAGGTCGGCGTGATCGCGAAGGACCACCCGGTCATCGCGGTCCTCCCGCCCCAAGGTCACTGAGCGGCCCTCCGGTGGCGCTCGGAGCCCTGCCCGACTACCCCTGGGACCTGATGGGTCCCGCGACGGCGCTCGCGTCCTCGCACCCCGACGGACTCGTCGATCTCTCGATCGGCTCGCCCGTCGACCCGACGCCCCCGCTCATCCGCGACGCCCTCGCGCGGGCGACCGACGCGCACTCCTACCCGACGACGGTCGGAACGCCCGCCCTGCGCGAGGCGATCTCGGCGTGGTTCGCGCGTCGCCGCGCGGTGACCGGGCTCGGAGTGGACGAGGTGCTGCCGACCATCGGCTCCAAGGAGCTCGTCGCCTGGCTGCCGTTCCTGCTGGGCCTCGGCGAGGGCGACGTCGTCGTCCATCCCCGCGCGGCCTACCCCACCTACGCGATGGGCGCCGCGATCGCGGGTGCCTCCGTCCTGGCCTCCGACGACCCCGACGAGTGGCCCGAGCGGACCCGCCTGGTCTGGCTGAACTCTCCCGGCAACCCGGACGGCGCGGTGCTCGACGTCCCCACGCTGCAGAGGGCCGTCGCCCGCGCCCGCGAGCTCGGCGCCGTCATCGCCGGCGACGAGTGCTACGCCGAGCTCGGCTGGGACGGCCGCTGGGCCGACGAGCCGATCCCGAGCATCCTCGACCCGCGGGTCGTCGGCGGCAGCCGCGAGGGCGTGCTGGGCGTCTACTCGCTCAGCAAGCAGTCGAACCTCGCCGGGTACCGCGCCGCGTTCGTCGCGGGCGACCCCGCTCTGATCGCCCGCCTCGTCACCGTGCGCAAGCACGCCGGCATGATCGTGCCCGGCCCGCTGCAGGAGGCGATGATCACCGCCCTGGGCGACGACGCGCACGTGACCGAGCAGAAGGAGCGGTACCGCTCCCGCCGCGACCGCCTGCGCCCCGCGCTCGAGGCCGCCGGCTTCCGCATCGACCGCAGCGAGGCCGGCCTCTACCTCTGGGCCACCGAGGGGCGGCCCGCCTGGGAGTCGATCGGGCGCCTCGCACGGATCGGCGTGCTCGCCGGACCCGGCGTCTTCTACGGCGACCACTTCACCGAGCACGTGCGACTGTCGCTGACCGCGACCGACGAGCGGATCGACGCGGCCGCGTCGCGCCTCTCCGCCGGTCTCTCGTAGAGCACGCCGCGGACGTCCCGCTGCCTTCTCCGGGACGGTCCTGGCGGTATCCCACAACGCCGGGCCCGGAGCGCTGGCCGGTGCAGCAGGTCCCCTGCTGTGCCCTTAGGCTGTAGGAGGTTCGGTCGATGTCGCCACACAACGGCGCCGGCTGCACCGCCCACACACCCGGCGCCGCCTGCTCCGTGCGAGCGCGCTGCCCGGGAGCGACCGTGACGACCTGGGAGGCGTTGTGACCGAATCCGGCACGCAGAGCGACGGAACCGCGACGGTGGAGGCACCGGAGCCCGCCACGGAGAGCGCGCCGGCTGCGGCCGAGGCCCAGCCCGAGAAGGTGACGCTCACGTTCGGCGACCGCACCGCCGACTTCCCGATCCTCCGCAGCGTCGACGGCGCCTCGAGCATCGACTTCTCGACCCTGACGAAGCAGACCGGCTTCATGTCGCTCGACTACGGCTTCGTCAACACGGCGGCGACCAAGTCGCAGATCACGTACATCGACGGCGACAAGGGCGTCCTGCGGTACCGCGGGTACCCGATCGAGGAGGTCGCGACGAACGCGACGTACCTCGAGGTGGCCTGGCTCCTCATCTACGGCGAGCTGCCCACCGCCGACGAGCTCGCGGGCTTCGACGAGCGCATCCGCCGCCACACGCTCCTCCACGAGGACCTCAAGCGCTTCTTCGACGCGCTCCCGCACAGCGCGCACCCCATGTCGGTGCTCTCCGCCGGAGTCTCGGCGCTGTCCACCTACTACGAGGACAGCTCGAACCCCAAGGATCCCGAGGCCGTCGAGCTCACGACGATCCGCCTGCTCGCGAAGCTGCCCGTCATGGCCGCCTACGCGCACAAGAAGAGCATCGGCCAGGCGTTCCTCTACCCCGACAACTCGCTGAGCTTCGTCGACAACTTCCTCCGGCTGAACTTCGGCACCATGGCCGAGCGGTACGACGTCGACCCGGTCCTCTCGAAGGCCCTCGACCGCCTGCTGATCCTCCACGAGGACCACGAGCAGAACGCGTCGACGTCGACCGTGCGCCTGGTCGGCTCGACCGAGGCCAACCTCTACGCGTCCGTCTCGGCCGGCATCAACGCCCTCTTCGGTCCCCTGCACGGCGGGGCGAACGAGGCCGTCCTGACGATGCTCGGCCGCATCCGCGAGTCGGGCGAGAGCGTCCAGACCTTCGTCGAGCGGGTGAAGAACAAGGAGGAGGGTGTGCGCCTGATGGGCTTCGGCCACCGGGTGTACAAGAACTACGACCCTCGCGCGAAGCTCGTCAAGGAGAGCGCCTCCGAGGTGCTGCAGGCCCTCGGAGTGAAGGACCCGCTGCTCGACATCGCCATGGAGCTCGAGGCCCTCGCGCTCGAGGACGACTACTTCAAGGAGCGCCGCCTCTACCCGAACGTCGACTTCTACACCGGAGTGATCTACAAGGCGATGGGCTTCCCGACCCGCATGTTCACCGTGCTGTTCGCGATCGGCCGCCTGCCCGGATGGATCGCCCACTGGCGCGAGATGAACATCGACAAGCAGACCAAGATCGGCCGCCCCCAGCAGCTCTACATGGGCGCCCCCGAGCGCCACTGGCCCACCGGCAGCTGACCCGCCGCCCCGATGCCGTCTCCGCCCCGCGGAGGCGGCATCGCCCGTTCGCCCGCTCCTTGCTGGTCGAGTAGCCCGCTTTGCGGGCGTATCGAGACCCGCGTCTCCTGGGGGCGGGGTCTCGATACGCCGTCTGCGACGGCTACTCGACCAGCAAAGGGGCCGTGCGCAGCGATCCGGCGGGCAGAGACGGGGTCCCGATCCGCCGTCTGCGACGGCTGCTCGACCAGCGAGGGGGGCGTGCGCAGTGGTCCGACGCGCAGAGGCGGGGTCTCGATCCGGCGTCTGCGACGGCTACTCGACCAGCGGTGGCTCCTCTGCTGGTCGAGCAGCCCGCTCGCGGGCGTCTCGAGCCCCCCGCGCCCGGCCTCAGGCGTGAAGCGCCGTGTTCAGCTCGATGCCCGCACCGGTGCGGGGAAGCACCTCCACCGCGCCCGTCAGCGAGTTGCGGCGGAACAGCAGGTTCGGCACGCCCGACAGCTCGACGGCCTTCACCGTCTGCGGGCGCCCGTCGGCCCGGGGCGCTCCTCCGACCACCACGACCTTCGTGCCCGCCGTCACGTACAGCCCCGCCTCGACGACGGAGTCGTCCCCGATCGAGATCCCGATGCCCGAGTTCGCCCCGAGCAGGGCGCGCGCGCCGATCGAGATCCGCTGCGTGCCTCCGCCCGACAGCGTGCCCATGATCGACGCGCCGCCGCCGATGTCGGAGCCGTCGCCGACGACGACGCCCTGCGAGATGCGGCCCTCGACCATCGAGCTGCCGAGCGTCCCGGCGTTGAAGTTCACGAACCCCTCGTGCATCACAGTCGTGCCCGGGGCGAGGTGCGCGCCCAGGCGCACGCGCGAGGTGTCCGCGATCCGCACCTTCGCCGGAGTCACGTAGTCGGTCAGCCGCGGGAACTTGTCGATCCCGGCGGCCTGGATGCCGTGCCGGCGCAGCGACGGGCGGAGCCGCGTGAACGAGTCGGGGGACACCGGTCCGGCGTTGGTCCAGACCACGTTCGGCAGGTGCGCGAAGATCCCGTCGAGGTTGACCGTGTTCGGCTGCACGAGCAGGTGCGAGAGCAGGTGCAGGCGCAGGTAGGCGTCCGAGGTCGAGGCCGGAGGCGAGGCGAGCTCGATCTGCAGGGTGACCACGTCGATGCGCACCTCGCGCCGCAGGTCCTCTCCCGCGAGCGACTCGAACTCGGCCGGGACGATCCACGGGTCGCGACCGGCGGGGATCGTGCCCAGGCGCGGCTCCGGGAACCAGGTGTCGAGGACGGTGCCGTCCGAGGCGATCGTGGCGAGCCCGTAGCCCCAGGCGGAGGCGGGCGCGGAGGAGTCGGCGGAGTGCTCGGGGGTCATGGCACCCAGGGTAGCGCGCGGTCCGCGGCCGCTACCCTGGGTGCCATGGCCGCTCCGCCCCCCGCCGCTCCGCCCCTCGTGAGGCTGGATCTCGCGTCCGATCCGATCGCGCTGACGCGGGTGCTGTGCGACATCCCGTCCGTCTCGGGGGAGGAGTCGGCGCTGGCCGACGCGGTCGAAACGGCGCTGTCCGCCTGCGATCACCTCGAGGTGATCCGCGACGGCGACACGGTCGTCGCGCGCACCTCGCTGGGCCGGGCGCAGCGCGTCGTCATCGCCGGTCACCTCGACACCGTCCCGATCAACGGCAACCTGCCCGTCGTCGACGAGAGCATCGACGGAGTCGAGTACCTGGTCGGGCGCGGCACCGTCGACATGAAGGCGGGGGTCGCCGTGCAGCTCGTGCTCGCCGCCGAGCTCGCTGAGCCCGCGGTCGACGTCACCTGGATCTGGTACGACAACGAGGAGGTCGCCTCCGACCTCAACGGCCTCGGACGACTCGCCCGCCACCGCCCCGACCTCTTCGCCGCCGACTTCGCCGTCCTGGGCGAGCCGACGAGCAGCGAGGTCGAGGGCGGCTGCAACGGCACCCTGCGCGTCGACGTCGTGACCCGCGGACTCCGCGCCCACTCCGCCCGGAGCTGGGTCGGCGAGAACGCGATCCACGCGGCCGCGCCGATCCTCGAGCGGCTCGCCGCCTACGAGCCGCGCGAGGTCGAGGTCGAGGGCCTGGTCTACCGTGAGGGCGTCAACGCGGTGCGGATCTCGGGGGGAGTGGCCGGCAACGTCATCCCCGACCTCTGCACGGTCCACGTCAACTACCGCTTCGCCCCGAACCGCACCGGTGCCGAGGCCGTCGAGCACCTCCGCGAGCTCTTCCACGGCTTCGAGGTCGAGGTCGTCGACCTCGCCGAGGGCGCCCGCCCCGGACTCGACGCGCCGCTCGCGCGGGCCTTCCTCTCCTCGGTCGGTGCCGAGGCGAAGCCGAAGTACGGATGGACGGATGTCGCACGCTTCTCGGCGATGGGTGTGCCGGCCGTGAACTACGGCCCCGGCGACCCCCTCAAGGCCCACGCCGACGACGAGCGCGTCGCGGTGCACGAGATCACGGCCTGCGCCGACGGTCTCCGCGGCTGGTTGAGCACCCCCGCGTGACCGCCGTCGCTCCGACGTCGACGTCGCGTCGGCGGGCCCGCCTCCGACTCGTCCCGTGGTGGGCGCGGGTGCTCGCCGTCTTCGTGCTCACGCGCCTGGTCACCACGGTGATCCTGCTGCAGTTCGCCGCGAACCAGGCCGCCAACTCCTGGACCGGCCCGTCCCCCTCCTACTCCGCCTTCGCCTCGATGTGGGACGGGCGCTGGTACGAGATCATCGCCCTCTCCGGCTACCCCTCCACCCTCCCGGTCACCGAGGCGGGCGAGATCGGCGAGAACGCCTGGGCGTTCATGCCGCTCTACCCCGCGGTGGTCCGCCTGCTCATGCTGGTCACGGGCCTCGGATGGGCGCCCGCCGCCGTCACCGTCTCGGTCGTCTGCGGGGCGGTCACCTCCCTCGTGCTCTACCGCCTCCTCCGGCACTCGCTCGACGAGACGCAGTCCCTCGTCGCCGTGCTGCTCTTTTGCGTCGCTCCCACCTCGCCCCTGCTGCAGCTGGCCTACGCCGAGTCCGCGGCGATGATGCTGACCGCGATCACCCTGCTGCTGCTCGTGCGTCGTCGGTACGCGCTGGTCTTCCCGGTCGTGCTGCTGCTCGGCCTCACGCGGCCGAGCGGGCTGGCCTTCGCGGCGGCGATGGGGCTCTACGTGCTCGTCCGCTTCCTCCGCCGCTCGCACGAGCCCTTCGAGCGCCGCGACTGGCTGCCGACCGTCGCGCTGACGGTCTGGGGCCTCGTCGTGGGCTTCCTCTGGCCGATCGCGGCGTGGGCGGTCACCGGCTCGATCACCGCGTACACCGACACCGAGCTCGCCTGGCGCTCGTCCTACATCGGCTACCAGGAGCTGTTCCCCTTCACCTCGTGGTTCCAGGGCGGGGCGTGGTGGGGCCAGTGGTGGTTCCAGTCGCCCGCCATCGGGATCGTGCTGGTGGTGCTGCTCGCAGCAGCCTCCGTCGGCGTCATGGCCTCGCCGTGGGTGCGCCGGCTCGACCTCGTCAGCCGCGCGTGGATCGCGGGCTACGCGGTGTACCTGTTCGCGTTCTTCTTCCCGCAGTCGAGCACGTTCCGGCTGCTCGGGCCGATGTTCCCGCTGGTCGGAGCACTCGCCGTGCCCCGATCGCCGCTCTTCCGGGTCGCACTGGTCCTGGCCGGGATCGGCGGTCAGATCCTCTGGATCTCCGCCTGCTGGGCCGTCGACGGCTACGACTGGACGCCCCCGTGATCGACGTCCCGCGGGCTCGCCGGAGAGCGCGATTTCTCGAACACCGCGGATGCACGATAATAGGGGGATACGTCACGAAAGGGGAACTCTATGGCGGCCATGAAGCCCAGGACCGGAGACGGACCGATGGAGGCTGTTAAGGAGGGTCGACTCATCGTCGTGCGCGTTCCGCTCGAAGGAGGCGGACGACTCGTCGTCTCGGTCAACGATGCAGAGGCGAAAGAGCTGCACGATGCTCTCGCATCGGTGGTGACCCCCGCCTGACGGCGGCACCACCGGCACCGTCGAGAACGCCCGTCGCACTCCGTGCGGCGGGCGTTCCCTCGTTCCGGGAGGGCTCGGGCGCGTCAGGCGCGGCGCTTGTTGGCCTGGAGAAGTCCGTCTCCGATGGGGGAGAGGATGCTCACCACGGCGGGCGACGCGCTGATCTCGGCGACCAGGGTGCGGAACGCCGACGCGATCTCGTCGCGCTGAGCCGGGTTCGAGACCCGTCCCCGCCAGAGGGCGTGGGGGATCAGCACGGTTCCGCCCGGGCGCACGAGCCGCAGCGCGTGCTCGACGTTCTCGATGACCTGGAGCGGATCGCCGTCGACGAAGACGATATCGTACGAGTTCTCGTTCATCCGGGGCAGCACCTCGAGCGCTCGGCCCGGGATGAGGCGGAGGCGGTTGGGGGACACGCCGGCCTCGTGGAACTGCGCTCGCGCGTGCTGCTGGTGCACCGCCTCGGAGTCGATCGAGGTCAGCATCGCCTCGGGGGCGCCGTCGAGCAGCCACAGGCCGCTCACTCCGGTGCCGGTGCCGATCTCGATGATCTGCGAGGCGCGCGCCGCCGCCGCGATGAGCGAGGACTGCGCCCCGATGGACGGCGAGACGGCGTCGATGCCCAGCTCGACCGAGAGGCGGCGGGCGGAGGCGATGGCCTCGGGCTCGACGACCGCGTCCTCGGCGTACTTCCAGTTGGCATCCTTGTCGGACACGGTCGAGCTCCTCTTGTCGGTGCGGTGGACGGATCGCGTCCGCGCAGGGCAAGGCTACGGTGGCGCGCGGGGTCGGTGACGCAGGCGCGGCGGGTTACTCTTGTCCCGTGTTCGGTTTGACGTTCGACAAGCTCCTCATCATCGGAGTGATCGCTGTCTTCGTGCTGGGCCCTGATCGCCTCCCGCACTACGCCGCGCAGCTGGGTCAGCTCGTGCGCAAGGTGCGCGGATTCGCCACGCAGGCGCGCGAGCGGGTCAAGGACGAGATGGGCGAGGAGTTCAACGAGGTCGATTGGCGGAAGCTCGATCCGCGCCAGTACGACCCTCGTCGGATCATCCGCGACGCCCTCCTCGAGGACGACCCCGTGCCCACCGTGAAGCCTCCGACGAAGGTCGGCGCGCCCATCACGACGGGGCCCGGCAGCCGGGCCTCGACGCAGGACAGCTATTACACGACGATGAAGCGCTCGCACGGCGAGGGGCAGCTCTCGACCGTCGCTCCGCCGCCCATCGACTCCGAGGCGACCTGACCCGAACGGCTCCCGTCGGCGACGGGTGAGCGGCCGGTCCCGCCAGAGGGTCAGCCGACGCTCATCGGCAGTCGTCGCCCCGTCAGGCCCCGCGGCCGAGCCGCGAGCGTCCTCGCCAGCGCGGTGATCGCCACCGCGGCCGGATCCTCCGGTGCTCCGACGACGACCGGGACGCCGATGTCTCCGCCGGAGCGCAGCGCGACGCTGATCGGCAGGGACGCGATCACCGGCACCTCGTTCCCCGAGGCACTCAGACGGCGCGCCACCTCGGCCCCGCCACCGGTGCCGAACAGGTCGAGCACGGACCCGTCGGGCTGCGGCAGACCCGCCATGTTCTCGACGACGCCGATGATCGTCTGACCCGACTGGCGCGCCAGAGCGCCGCTGCGCTCGGCCACATCGGCGGCCGCGGGCTGCGGCGTCGTGACGATCAGCACCTCCGCGTGCGGGAGGAGCTGGCCGATCGAGATCGCGACATCGCCCGTGCCCGGGGGCAGGTCGAGCAGCAGCACGTCCAGATCGCCGAAGTAGACGTCGGTGAGGAACTGCGAGATCGTCCGGTGCAGCATCGGACCGCGCCACGAGACCGCCGCTCCGCGGGTGTCGCCCTCGAGGAACATCCCGATCGAGATGACCTTGACCCCGTGCGCCACGGGCGGGAGCATCAGCTCGCCCACCCGGGTGGGGCCATCGACGTGCCCGTCGTGCATCAGGCCGAGGAGTCCGGGGATCGAGAACCCGTGCACGTCGGCGTCGATCAGGCCGACCGAGAGTCCCTGCTGCGCCAGGGCGACGGCGAGGTTCGCGGTGACCGTCGACTTGCCCACTCCGCCCTTGCCGCTGGTGACGGCGTAGACGCGGGTGAGCGAGTCCGGCCCGAAGGGCATGCTGCGCTTGGCGCCGCGGAGCCGCTCCGTGAGCGCGGTGCGCTGAGCCGGGGTCATCACGCCGACCGAGACGCGGACACCGGTCACGCCGGGGGTGCCGGCGACCGCCTCCGTCACGTCCCTCTCGATCGCGGACGCCGCCGGGCAGCCCACGATGGTCAGCCGGATCCCGACGTCCACCGAGCCGTCCGGGGCCGAGGTCACCGACTCGACCATGTCGAGCTCGGTGATGGGCTTGCGGATCTCGGGATCGACGACCCGCGCGAGCGACGCGAGGACCGCGCTCTCGAGGGGAGTCGGGTCAGACATCGCCGCGCTCGGACCTGCTCGTCTCCGTCCGGTCCTTCTCGAGCTCCTCGACGAGGCTGCGCAGCTCCGAGCGGATGAAGTCCTTGCTCGCCATGTCGCGGATCGCGAGCCGCAGGGCCACGACCTCGCGGGCGAGGTACTCGGTGTCGGCCAGGTTGCGCTCGGCGCGCTGGCGGTCCTGCTCGATCTGCACGCGGTCGCGGTCGTCCTGCCGGTTCTGCGCGAGCAGGAGCAGGGGAGCGGCGTAGGAGGCCTGCAGCGAGAGGATCAGCGTCAGCACGGTGAAGCCCAGGGCCTGCGAGTCGAAGCGCGCGTCCTCGGGTCCGTAGGTGTTGAAGACCAGCCAGAACACGCAGAAGATCGTCATGCCGAACAGGAACCACGGAGTTCCCATTCCGCGGGCGAACGACTCGGTCAGTCGCCCGAAGCGGTCGCTGCTCTGGCGGTTGCGCAGGGGCAGCACGCGCGTGCGCAGTCCCTTCGGGGCGTCGAGCCGCCGATCCTGCTTCGCGTCCTTAGCCACGCGCGCCCCTCCATCCTCGTCGTCGTCCGCCGTTCGCCGCCTTCGCGGGCGGCGGCACCAGCGGGATGCCCCGCGTGGTCGTGCTCACCGGTGAGCGGGGTTCGTCGTCGCCGTCGTGGCTGCGCCAGTCCTCGGGGAGCAGGTAGTCGAGCACGTCGTCGATGGTGACGACGCCGACCAGCCGGTGCGTCTCGTCGACCACGGGCACCGACACGAGGTTGTAGCTCGCGAGGATGCGGGCGACCTCGGCGGCGGACGTGTCCGGCGTGATCGGGTCGAAGCTCTGATCGAGCAGGGTGCCCAGGCGCTCGTGCGGCGGATAGCGGAGCATCCGCTGGAAGTGCACCATGCCCAGGAAGCGGCCGGTCGGCGGCTCGTACGGCGGCAGGGTGACGCAGACCGCGGCTCCGAGGGCGGGAGCGAGCTCGTGACGGCGGATGAGGGCGAGGCCCTCGGCCACGGTCGCCTCGGACGAGACGATGATCGGCTCGGTCGTCATCAGGCCGCCGGCCGACTCGGGTGCGTAGCTGAGGAGCATGCGGACGTCGTCCGCCTCCTCCGGCTCCATCAGGCCCAGCAGGGCCTCGCCGCGCTCGTCCGAGAGCTGGGCGATCAGGTCGGCGGCGTCGTCGGGCTGCATCTGGTCGAGCACGTCGGCGGCGCGGTCGTCGTCGAGCTGACCGAGGATCTCGACCTGCTCGCTCTCGGGCATCTCCTCGAGAACGTCCGCCAGGCGGTCGTCCGAGAGCTCGCCCGCGACCTCGAGCATGCGCTGGGTCGGCAGGTCGAGCAGGGTGCTCGCCAGGTCGGCGGGCTTGAGCTCGGCGAGGCTCGCGACGTACTGCTCGGCCGACTGCGCCTCTCCCGAGACGGTCTCGCGGACCTCGCGCCAGCCGGCGAACGCGGTCGCGCCCTTGGCGAAGGGGGAGGGGCTCGTCTTGGGGCGGCGCACGAACAGCTGCGCGAGCTGCCACTCCCCGGGTCCGACCTCCTCGATCGCGACGTCCTCGACGACGGCGTCGCCGGATCCGTCGACGAACGTCATGCGGCGGCCGAGCAGCTCGGCGATGACGCGGACCTCGCCGCCGCGCTGCTCGAAGCGGCGCACGTTGATCAGACCGGTGGTGATGATCTGGCCGCTGCCGATGCTCGTGACGCGTCCGATCGACACGAACACGCGGCGGCGTCCGGGGATCTCGACGACGAGCCCGACGACGCGGGGCGGATCGTTCTGGCGGTAGACCAGGAGCACGTCGCGGACCTTGCCGACGCGGTCGCCGGCGGGGTCGAAGACGGTGCATCCGACCAAGCGCGCGACGAAGACTCTGGCGGAACTCACGGCTACAAACCTAGTGCCGCCCACCGGAGTGTCCGCCGAGCGTTCCCGGCCGACCTTCGGGGTGCTCACCATCGCCGCCCAGAGTCCTCCAAGACCCCTGTGCCAGTCTGAACGCGTGACTCAGCAGACGCCGTTCAACGGCCGCAAGGCGGTCTTCCCGACCATCCCGCGCGGCGAGATCCTCGCGACCTTCGACACGTACCAGGAGGCGCAGGCCGCCGTGGACGTGCTGGCCCGCGCCGACTTCCCGGTGAAGCAGCTCGCGATCATCGGCAACGAGCTCAAGAGCGTCGAGCGCGTCACCGGCAAGCTCACCTGGGGGCGCGTGGCGCTGGCGGGAGCCGCCTCCGGCGCCTGGTTCGGAATCTTCCTGGGCCTGCTCCTCATCATCTTCTCCCCGACCACGCAGTTCTCGTTCCTGATCGCGGCCGTGCTGCTCGGGGCCGGCTTCGGAATGCTGTTCGGTCTCGCGTCGTACGCCGTGAACCGCAGGCGCCGCGACTTCACGTCGACGATGCAGGTCATCGCGACCAGCTACTCCGTGCTCGCCGACCCCGAGGTCGTGAACCGCGCCCGCAACCTGCTCGACGGGCAGAGCGCCGGCGCCGAGGCCCCTCAGGCGAGCTGGGCGCCGCCGCCCGCGAACGCGGGCGACCCGGTGCCCGTCCGCCCCGAGGACGACCAGCGCTGATCCACCTCGAACGCCCCCGGCTCCGGCCGGGGGCGTTCGTCGTCCCGTCCCCTCCCGCTGGTCGAGTAGCCCCGCAGGGGCGTATCGAGACCCGCGTCTCCGGGTGCGGTGGATCTCGATACGCCCGCGCTGCGGGCTGCTCGATCAGCGAGGGTCGGGCGTGCTGACCTTCTTCCCCCCTCCTGCTGGTCGAGTAGCCCCGCAGGGGCGTATCGAGACCCGCGTCTCCGGGTGCGGTGGATCTCGATACGCCCGCTGCGCGGGCTACTCGATCAGCAGGGAGCGGGGGCGGGCATGCTGCCCTTCGTCCCCCCCCCTTGCTGGTCGAGTAGCCCCGCAGGGGCGTATCGAGACCCCGCGTCTCCGATCTCGATCCGCCCGCACCGCGGACTACTCGATCAGCAAGTGGCGCCCACCCCTACTTCGCCGCTGACCCCACCGGCGGCAGCACGATCTCCACGACCAGCCCGTGCGGCTCACGGTTCCGCAGCCCGACCGTGCCGCCCGCCGAGAGCACCGTCGTGTGCACGAGGGCGAGCCCTAGGCCGCTGCCGCCCGACGCGAGGGTGCGGGAGTCGTCGGGCCGCGAGAACCGGTCGAACGCCACCGGGATGAACTCGTCCGGCATGCCCGGCCCGTCGTCCGACACCGAGAGGAGCAGCCGTCCGTCCTGCTGCGAGAGCGCCGCGACGACCATGCCGCCGCGGGGCAGCGCCTGGATGGCGTTCCGGACCAGGTTGTCGATCACGCGCCCGAAGTCCTGAGCCGCGACTCCGTAGAGGCGGGCGGGCTCCCGCTCGTCGATCTCGTAGTCGATCTCGACGTCCGACTCCGAGGCGAGCAGCCGGGTGCGGTCGACCGCGCCGACCAGCTCGTCGACGAGCTCGGCGAAGGCGGACGTCGGTCGCACCGACCTGCTCTCGATCCGCGAGATGTCGAGCAGCGCCGAGGCGAGGCGGACGAGGCGGTCGACGCTCTTGCGCGCATCCAGGATCACCCGATCGACCGCGGCGGGGTCCTCGACGCGGTGGTGCGCGATCTCGAGCTGCGCCGAGAGCGCCGCGAGGGGCGTCCGCAACTCGTGGCTCGCATCCGACACCATCTGCTTCTCGCGGGCGAGGGAGGCGGTCTGCTTCTGCAGGAACGCGTTGAGCGTCTCGGCGAGCTCGTCGATCTCGTCCCGCGTGCCGACGACGGGGAGCTGATCGCCCTGACCCGGGTCGGCCGCGATCTCGTCGGCCCGAGCGCGCATCCGCCGCACCGGCGCCAGCGCGGTGCCGGTCAGGATCCACGAGGCGAGGCCGAAGGTCACCACGAGGAAGATCGCCGCGTAGACGAGCACGTGCGCGAAGTCGTCGAGGACCAGCTGCGAGGCGGCCTGGTCGCGCGCGGTGACGACCGACCACGTCCCTCCGTCGTCGTCGACCGCGGCCACGCGGACGAGGTAGCTCGTGCTGCCCGTCGTGATGCTCGTGTATCGGGCGGTCGCGTCAGCGCCCGACTCGCGCAGATCGTCGACGACGGCGTCGCTCAGGGCGGTCGGCATCGTCGTCGCGCTCACCGCCCCGTCGGGGTCGAGAGCGAAGTAGAGCTGGCCGGTGGAGGACCCCTGCGCGCGTGGCACGTTCCCTGCCGAGATGTCGCGGCGGATCTCGTCCTCGATCGAGGTCAGGATCGTCCGCTCGCTGCGCTCCACGATCCCCGAGACGACCTGGTAGAAGAGGAGCGCTGCGAGAGCGAAGAGCACCGTGGCGACGGCCACGCTGCCGATCGTGATGCGCGCTCGGATCGAGAGGGCGGTCTGGCGGGGGCCCGCGGGCTGCGCCGGTGCGGTCACGGCTACTCGACCGGGCGGAGGAAGTAGCCCTTGCCGCGCACCGTCACGATGCCGACTCCGGTGTCCTCGGTCGGCAGCTTCTTGCGGAGGTAGCTGACGTACTGGTCGACGATGTTGTTGTCGACGATCTCCCCGCCGCCCCAGATCTCGGACAGGATGCGCTGGCGCGTGACGACCGAGCCGACCGGGGTGATGAGGAGCTTCAGGAGCTCGAGCTCCTTCGGGCTGACGTGGATGCGGCTGCCGTCGGCGGTGCGCCTGATGCTCGAGCCGTCGACCGTGATCCGGCCGACCTCGATGGACGTCGACATCAGCGAGGGGCTGCGGCGCAGCAGCGCGCGCAGGCGGGCGTTGAGCTCCGTGAACGCGAACGGCTTGGTGAGGTAGTCGTCGGCGCCGGCGTCGAGGCCGAACACCCGGTCCTCGATCGCATCGCGGGCGGTCAGCAGCATGATCGGAGTGGACCGGCCGAGCTCGCGGATGCGGCGGCAGATCTCGAAACCCGACATCGCGGGCAGCATCACGTCGACGATGGCCGCCGAGAACTCGGCGTTCGTGAACGCGACGAGCGCGTCCACCCCGTTCGTGGTGAGCACGGCTTCGTAGCCGGCATCGCCGAGGCCTCCCACGAGAGCTTCGCCCATGGCCGGATCGTCTTCCACGACAAGGATCTTCACGCCGATCACCCTACGGCTCGGCTCTCAGGAACGCCGGTTCCTGAGAGCGGTTCGAGGGATGTTCAGGGCAGCTGCGTCAGGAGCACGTCTCAGTCGTAGTAGAGGAAGGTCTCGGCGCACTCCTGCGAGCAGAAGGGGGAGTGGCGCCGCGCGGCCTTCCGGCCGCACGCCTCGCACTTCTTCTGGCCGAAGGGAGCGACCCGGGCGTTCGTGAGTCGAGGGTGGAAGTCGATGAGCATGCTCGGTCCAGGGGTGCGTACGCCGGAGTTCCATCGGGGGACGAGTGAGGTTTCGGGTCTGCACTCGGGCTTGGCGCGTGCGACGAGAATACGTGCTTCTGCGCCAATCCGACACCAGTTGGGGTGTCAATTCGCCGTAAAGATGTGTCCGATTCCCCGGCGACTGCGCACGGAGAGGGCAACGCGTGGGGGCGCGAGCGCGAGGCGCGCCACTCAAGCACCCGCTCTGCGCCGCGACCTCGGACGACGCCGTCGCCGCTCCTACGGTGACAACGCCTCATCCCTCGACCGACCGGGACGTCCACCGTGCTCAGCAGACTGCTCTCCCGCCTCCGTCGACGCCGTCTGTGCGAGGCGTGCGGCCTCCGTCCCAAGACGTCCACCGGCTTCTGCTCCGACGCCTGCGCCAGGACGTTCCACCTCTACGACGTCTGAGCGGGTACGACTGCTGCAGTAGTCGTCCGCCGAGACGTCATGTCCAGAACCGTGTACTTCGATGATCTCGACTCGTAGGGTTCGAGGACGACGCCTCCCAAGCGACCAGCGGGCCCCGAAGCCCGCACCCCCGTGGTCGCGGTGTCGCCACCCTGGGGTACCGACGATGTTCTCTTTTCTGCGCAGGATTCTTCCGCGCCGCCTCTGCATCGCCTGCGGCGTCAGGCCGGCGCGGCGCGACGGCTTCTGCGACGACGCCTGTGCGAGAACCAACCACCTCTACTCCTGAGCGCGTGCAGGAGCGCCGGGTGATGAGAAGCCCTGACGCGGCCCCCGCATCAGACGCCGAGTGTCCGCGTGCGAGGCGATCCGCGCGATCCGGAGATGCCTCTGGCGTACGTGTTCCGGTCAGACGGAAGCGGAGAGAGACGCGTCGCGGGCCGGCCCGCGCGAGGTGGTGCCCCCAGTAGGATTCGAACCTACGCCCCTGCCTCCGGAGGGCAGTGCTCTATCCCCTGAGCTATGGGGGCCAGGAGTGCCTGACCACATTAGCACCCGGGCGAGGGCCGATCCGACGCCGGAGCGTGCCGCGCGACGTGCCACGATGGAGCCATGCTGCGCACCGTCTCCGCCTCGATGGACCTGCGTCTGAACGGGCCGACCGACCTGATCTTCCTCGTCGCCGCGACAGCGACGGGCGAGTCGTTCGACGACTCCTTCTCGGTCCGTCTCGACGGCGAGGAGCTCCCCGTCCGCGAGTTCCCGGCGCGGCACGGCGCCCGCGTTCACCGGGTCGAGGCGAACAAGGGCGGGATGCGGGTCGAGTACCGCGCCAGCGTGACCGGCCGGGGCGCTCCCGATGAGCCGAGTGAGCTGGAGCTGGTCGAGTACCTGCGGCCCAGCCGCTACGCCGAGGCGGACGCGCTCGGCGGCATCGCGCGGCGCGAGTTCGGGCGGGCGAAGGGCTTCGAGGCCCTCACCGCGGTCGAGGCCTGGGTCAACGGGCACCTCTCCTACGTCTACGGCTCGACGGTGGCAACCGGGGGAGCGGCCCAGGTGATCGAGAGCGGGCAGGGCGTGTGCCGCGACTTCGCGCACACCTGCGCGGGACTCCTCCGCGCTCTCGACATCCCGGCGCGCGTCACCGCCGTCTACGCTCCCGGCCTCGAGCCGAGGGACTTCCACGCCGTCACCGAGGCCTGGGTCGGCGGGGCCTGGCACGTGATCGACGCGACGCGGCTCGCTCCGCGCGGCTCGATGCTCCGGATCTCGTCGGGCCGCGACACGGCCGACACCGCGTTCCTCAGCAGCTACCTGACCGACCTCTCCCTCACGGGCATGAGTGTCGACGCCGAGTGCGACGAGGTCGTCGAGGACGACCACGTCTCGCCCGTCCGGCTGGGCTGAGCTCAGCCGGCGATCGCCGTGACCGCCGCGCGGACGAGCGGCTCCGGATCGCCCGGCTCGATGAAGGAGGCGCTCGAGGCCTCGATCCAGTGCTCGTCGAGCAGCACGTCCGCCACTCCGCGGCCTGCCACGACCTCGTAGTAGCCCTCGACCGCGGGCGGCTTGCCGTAGGTCGGGACCGCATTGCTCGTGCGGAAGAACTCGTTCTTGAGCGCTTCGACGAGGGAGGCGTCGAGGTGCGCCACCGCCAGCTGGAAGTCGGCCCCCGCGTCGTCGGACCATCCGCAGACCAGACCGTCGTAGCCCGCGATCTCGTTCGAGACGTCCGTCCGCTCGACGGAGTCGTCGGGTGCGAATCCGGACCAGAGACCGCTGAGAGCGGAGGAGGGCACGAGCTCCTCGCAGGTCAGGGGGACCGGCGTGCCGCTGATCGCGGTCGAGGCACTCGGCGCGGGCTCGGGCGCTGCCGAGCAGCCCGCCAGGACGCCGACGGCGGCGACGAGGAGGAGGGCGGCGGGGCGGCGCATGCGTCGCACCCTAGCAAGCGCTCGCCGGGCCGGGCCGGGGGCGCCCCGTGGGCCAGGGACCCGGCCAGTAGAATCGACCCCCGTGACTCCCGAACAGCTCGCCGCCTCCCTGCACGCCCTCGTCCTCGACGCCGTGCAGCGACGAGGGAGCGACGCCGAGGTCGCCCTCTCGGACGTCGTCCTCGAGCGCCCGAAGAACCGCGACCACGGAGACTGGGCGTCGAACATCGCGATGAAGCTCGCGAAGAAGGTCGGAGCGAACCCGCGCGAGCTGGCGGCCGAGCTCGCCGAGGGGCTCGGAGCCGTCGACGGCGTCGCGACCGTCGAGGTCGCCGGACCGGGCTTCCTCAACGTGCGGCTCGACGCCGCTGCCGCCGGCGCCCTCGCCGGTGTCATCGTCGACGCCGCGGAGTCCTACGGCACCGGCTCCCTCTACTCCGGCGTGAAGATGAACCTCGAGTTCGTCTCGGCCAACCCCACCGGCCCGATCCACATCGGCGGCACCCGCTGGGCCGCGGTCGGCGACAGTCTCGCCCGCGTCCTGCTCGCGCAGGGCGCCGAGGTGACCCGCGAGTACTACTTCAACGACCACGGCGCGCAGATCGACCGCTTCACCCGCAGCCTCCTCGCCGCGCACAACGGAGAGCCGACCCCCGAGGACGGCTACGGCGGCGCCTACATCGCCGACATCGCCGACCGCGTGGTCGCCGCCTACCCGGGCGACCTCTCGGTCCTGCCCGAGGAGGAGCTGCACGAGACGTTCCGCTCCATCGGCGTCGAGCTGATGTTCGGCGAGATCAAGCAGAGCCTGCACGAGTTCGGCGTCGACTTCGACGTCTACTTCCACGAGAACTCCCTGCACGAGTCGCGTGCCGTCGAGCGCGCGATCGAGCGGCTGCGCGGCCTCGGCCACATCTACGAGGCCGACGGAGCGACGTGGCTGCGCACCACGGACTTCGGCGACGACCGCGACCGGGTCATCATCAAGAGCGACGGCGAGGCGGCGTACATCGCCGGCGACCTCGCGTACTACCTCGACAAGCGCGAGCGCGGCTTCGACCGGGCGATCATCATGCTCGGCGCCGACCACCACGGCTACATCGGCCGCATGATGGCGATGTGCGCGGCCTTCGGCGACACTCCGGGCGTCAACCTCGAGATCCTGATCGGCCAGCTCGTCAACCTGCTGCGCGAGGGTCAGGCGATGCGGATGTCCAAGCGCGCCGGCACCGTCGTCACGATGGAGGACCTGGTCGAGGCGGTCGGCGTCGACGCCGCGCGCTACTCGCTCGTGCGCTCCTCCGCCGACTCGACGCTCGACATCGATCTCGATCTGCTGACCAAGCGGAGCAACGACAACCCCGTCTACTACGTGCAGTACGCCCACGCGCGCACCCGCCAGGTGGCCGCCAAGGCGGAGGCGTCCGGAGTGCCGCGCGAGCCGTTCTCACCCGAGACGCTGGTGCACGCGACCGAGTCGGCCCTGCTCGGCGGGCTGCAGGAGTTCCCGCGGATCGTCGCGCACGCCGCCGAGCTGCGCGAGCCCCACCGCATCGCCCGCTACCTCGAGGAGATCGCCGGGCTCTACCACCGCTGGTACGACAACTGCCGCGTGGTGCCGCAGGGCGAGGACCCGATCGAGGCTGTGCACTCCACGCGTCTGCGCCTGAACGAGGCCACCGGGCAGGTCCTGCGCAATGGGCTCTCGCTCCTGGGCGTCACCGCTCCGGACCGCATGTGAGCGCCTCGGAGAGCCCCCGCCGACGACGTCGGGGGCTCATCGCCGTCGTGGTCGTGGCCGTCGTGCTCGTGCTGCTCGTCGTCGCGGCGGTCGTGGGCGACGCGCTCGCTCGCCGCGTGGTCGCCGACACGGCCGCGGCGAGCATCCGCGATGCGCTGTCGCTGCCGGCCGACCACCCGGTCGAGGTCGACGTCGCCGGCTGGGCGGTGCTGCCGCAGCTCGTCTCGGGGACGCTCGACCGCCTCGACGTCCGCAGCGACGACGTCGCCTTCGGCGAGCTCAACGGGGACATCGATGTGACCCTCGAGGGCGTGCCCGCGAGCGGGACCGGTGCGCTCAACTCGGGTACCGCCACCGTCGCCCTCGATCCCGCCTCCGTCACCTCCCTCGTCTCCGCGCGCAGCGAGGTGCCGATCGACTCCGTGACTCTCGACGCGCCGCTCGTGCGGGTGAACACCTCGGTCGAGGTGCTCGGACTGTCGCTGGCGGCCGGAGTCGGCATCGAGCTCGGCGCCGCGGACGGGGCGATCGAGCTCACTCCGTCCGAGGTGACCGTCGCGGGGACCACGCTGACCGCCGCCGACGTCGAGCAGCGCTTCGGGAGAGGGGCCGACGGACTCCTGGGTCCCCGCTCCGTCTGCATCGCCGACTCCGTCCCGCAGGGGCTCACCCTTACGGGCGTCCAGGTCGCTGCGGAGTCGCTGAACGCCGACTTCGCGCTCGCTCCGACCTTCCTCAGCGACCCGGAGCAGCAGGAGAACGGCGTCTGCCCCTGAGCGGGCGGCCCGGTCGCACTCGGGCGGGCGCACCCGCCCGGTAGGATCGGAGCCCGGTGCCCGCGTCTCCTGCGGGCGAACACCGACAGCACTCAACGAACTTGCTGGCTTCAGGGGTCAATCCGGACTCGCTCGCCACGCAGTGACGCTCCCACTCTCTCCTGTGAGGTCTCACCCGTGGAAAACGACGACGCGCACGTCCGTGCCCCGCGTCATCCGCTCGCGCCCGAGTGGCTGGAGCAGCCGGACGACGCGAACGTGCTCGCGCCGTCGGTCTGGTCCGACAACGCGCGCCGCCGCTCCGACGGCGTCCTCGAGGTCGCGGGAGTCACGGCCGATCGGCTCGCCGAGGAGTTCGGCACGCCCCTCTACGTCGTCGACGAAGCCGACGCCCGCGGTCGAGCGGTGCGGACGCGCGAGGCCTTCGAGCGCGAGCTCGGCCGCATCGGCACCGGCGTCACGGTCTACTACGCGGGCAAGGCGTTCCTCTCGACCGAGGTCGCGCGCTGGATGCGCGAGGAGGGCCTGAACATCGACGCGTGCAGCGTCGGCGAGTTCGCCGTGGCTCAGGCCGCGGGCGTCGACCCCGCGCGCATGGGCCTCCACGGGAACAACAAGTCAGTCGCCGACATCGACCGCGTCGTCGCGGCGGGCATCGGCACCATCGTCATCGACAGCCTCATCGAGATCGAGCGCATCGCCGCGGCCGCCGAGCGGCACGGCCGCGTGCAGAACGTGCGCCTCCGGGTGAACAGCGGCGTGCACGCGCACACCCACGAGTTCCTCGCCACTGCGCACGAGGATCAGAAGTTCGGCATCTCGCTCGCCGACTGCCCCGCCGTCGTCGCCCGCATCCGCGCACACGCGAGCCTGCGCTTCCTGGGGCTCCACTGCCACATCGGCTCGCAGATCTTCGGCTCCGCCGGTTTCGCGGAGTCGGCCTCGCGGCTCCTCGAGGTGCACGCGGCGCTGCTCGCCGACGGCCCCGTGCCCGACCTCAACCTCGGCGGCGGATTCGGCATCGCCTACACGAGCGCCGACGACCCCACCCCCATCGAGGAGATCGCCGCCGCCATCGCCGATGCCGTGGCCGAGCAGTGCGCGACCCGCGGGATCCCCGTGCCGCACATCGCCATCGAGCCCGGTCGCTCGCTCATCGGCCCGGCCGGCCTCACCCTCTACGAGGTCGGCACCATCAAGGACGTCGTCGTCGGCGGCGAGCACTCCACGAGCGTCCGCCGCTACGTCAGCATCGACGGCGGGATGAGCGACAACGCCCGCCCCGCGCTGTACGGCGCCGACTACTCGGCCCGCGTCGCGAACCGCGCCTCCGACGCCGAGCCCGCGCTCGTGCGCGTGGCCGGCAAGCACTGCGAGTCGGGCGACATCGTCGTGCACGACGAGTACCTGCCGGCCGACGTGCACCCCGGCGACCTCCTCGCCGTCGCCGCGACCGGCGCCTACTGCTGGTCGCTCTCGAGCAACTACAACTACCTCGGCCGCCCTCCCGTCGTCGCCGTGCGCGACGGGGAGGCCCGCGTCATCGTGCGCGGCGAGACCGAGGAGGACCTCCTCCGCCGCGATGCCGGCATCGAACGAAAGGCCACCACCCGATGATCGAGTACCGCAGCCTGCGGGTCGCCCTCCTGGGTGCCGGGTCCGTCGGTGCCCAGGTCGCGCGCCTCCTCCTCGACCACGGCGACGAGCTCGCCCAGCGCGTGGGAGCTCCGCTGGAGCTCGCCGGAGTGGCCGTGCGCGACCTCGACGCACCCCGTACCGCCGACATCCCGCGCGAGTACCTGACGACCGACGCCGAGGCGCTCATCCTCGGCGCCGACATCGTCGTCGAGCTGATGGGCGGCCTCGAGCCCGCGCGCAGCTACATCCTCAAGGCGATCTCGTCCGGTGCCGACGTCATCACCGCCAACAAGGCGCTGCTCGCCGCGCACGGCAACGAGCTCTTCGAGGCAGCCGACCAGGTGGGGGCGCAGCTCAACTACGAGGCGGCCGTCGGCGGAGCGATCCCGATCATCCGCCCGCTGCGCGACAGCCTGGCCGGGGACCGCGTCCACCGCATCCTCGGCATCGTCAACGGCACGACGAACTACATCCTCGACCGCATGGACACCGAGCACGCCACGCTCGAGGAGTCCCTGGCCCGAGCCACCGAGCTCGGCTACGCCGAGGCCGACCCCACCGCGGACATCGAGGGCTACGACGCCGCGCAGAAGGCCGCGATCCTCGCGCGCCTCGCCTTCCACACCGATGTGCCGGTCACGATGGTGCACCGCGAGGGCATCACCGGCATCACGAAGCAGCAGGTCGATCAGGCCCGCGACTCCGGCTACGTCGTCAAGCTGCTCGCCATCTGCGAGCGCCTCATCGATGCCAAGACGGGGGAGGAGGGCGTCTCGGCCCGCGTCTACCCGGCGCTGGTGCACCGCTCGCACCCCCTCGCCGCCGTCCACGGCGCGAACAACGCCGTCTTCGTCGAGGCGGAGGCCGCGGGCAGCCTGATGTTCTACGGAGCCGGCGCCGGCGGCATCGAGACCGCCTCGGCCGTCCTCGGCGACGTCGTCTCGGCCGCCCGCCGCCACGTCGTCGGCGGCCCGGGACTGGTCACGAGCGCGAGCTCGGGGCTGCCCGTCCTCCCCATCGGGCACGTCACGACGCGCTACCAGGTGACGCTCGAGGTCCTCGACCGTCCCGGAGTGCTCGCCCAGATCGCCGGCGTGTTCGCCGACCACGAAGTGTCGGTCGAGACCCTCGTGCAGACGCCGCCCACGAGCGACCCGCTCGAGGATGCGCCAGCCGGTGCGGAGCGCGTCGAGCCGACCGCTACCCTGGTCATCGGCACGCACGCGGCGGCAGAGTCCGATCTCGCGGCCACCGTCACCGCGCTGCAGTCCCACGGGTTCGTCGGCGCCGTGACGTCAGTTCTACGAGTTGAAGGAGCCTGAGATGGCGAAGCAGTGGCGCGGAGTCCTGCACGAGTACGCGGACCGCCTCGATGTGACCGAGGCGACCCCCGTCATCACGCTCGGCGAGGGCGGCACGCCCCTCATCCCGGCAGCGGCTCTCTCGGCGCGCACCGGCGCGAAGGTCTGGGTCAAGTACGAGGGCATGAACCCCACCGGCTCCTTCAAGGACCGCGGCATGACCATGGCGATCTCGAAGGCCGTCGAGCACGGCGCGAAGGCCGTGATCTGCGCCTCGACCGGCAACACCTCCGCCTCCGCAGCCGCGTACGCGACCCACGCCGGCATCACCGCCGCCGTGCTCGTCCCCGAGGGCAAGATCGCGCTCGGCAAGCTCAGCCAGGCGATCGCGCACAACGCTCAGCTGCTCCAGGTGCAGGGCAACTTCGACGACTGCCTCGACATCGCGCGCGACCTCGCGAAGAACTACCCCGTGCACCTGGTCAACTCGGTGAACCCCGACCGCATCGCCGGCCAGAAGACCGCCGCGTACGAGGTCGTCGAGGTGCTGGGCGACGCCCCCGACTTCCACATCGTGCCCGTCGGCAACGCCGGCAACTACACCGCGTACTTCCGCGGCTACTCCGAGGAGCTCGAGCGCGGCGAGGCGACGAAGCTGCCCCGCATGTTCGGCTTCCAGGCCGAGGGCTCCGCGCCGATCGTGCACGGGGCACCCGTGCGCCACCCCGAGACCATTGCCAGCGCGATCCGCATCGGCAACCCGGCCTCGTGGGAGCTCGCGCTGAACGCGCGCACCGTCAGCGACGGCTACTTCGGAGCCATCAGCGACGAGAAGATCCTCGAGGCCTACCGCCTGCTCGCGGGCGAGGTCGGGATCTTCGTCGAGCCGGCCTCCGCCATCAGCGTGGCGGGCCTCCTCGAGCGCGCCGAGGCCGGAGCGATCCCCAAGGACGCGACCGTCGTCCTCACCGTCACGGGCCACGGACTCAAGGACCCGCAGTGGGCCCTCCGCACGGCCGACGGCTCCGACATCACTCCGACCGTCGTGCCGGTGGACACCGCCGCGATCGCGGACGTGCTGGGGCTGGCCGGCGCATGACCTCGGCGGTTCCCGTCGGCCGCACCGTCCACGTCAAGGTCCCGGCGACCTCCGCGAACCTGGGGCCGGGCTTCGACACGCTCGGGCTGGCGCTCTCGTCGTACGACGAGCTCGACGTGACGGCGGTCTCCGCCACCGGCGCGCGGGTGACCGTGCACGGCGTCGGCGAGGGAGAGGTGCCGACCGACGAGACGAACCTCGTGGTGCAGGCGATCGCCTACACGTTCAAGGACCAGCAGCAGGAGATGCCCGGCATCGATGTGACGGCGCGGAACATCATCCCGCACGGTCGCGGGATGGGCTCCTCGGGCGCTGCCATCGTCTCGGGCATCATGGCCGCGAAGGGCCTGCTCGACGGCGTCGTCGAGCTCGACGCCGACGACCTCCTCCGGATCGCCACCGAGATGGAGGGGCACCCCGACAACGTCGCGCCCGCCCTCTTCGGCGGTCTGACCATCGCGTGGGTGGAGCCCTCCGGCGCCGACGACGCGCCGCTGCGTCCGCGCTCCAAGCGCCTCATGGTGCACCGCGGAGTCTCGCCGGTCGTCTTCGTGCCCGAGCACCAGATGTCGACCCGGCTCGCCCGCAGCCTGCAGCCGCAGAGCGTGCCGCACGAGGACGCGGTCTTCAACGTGTCGCGCTCGTCGCTCCTGATCGCCGCCCTGATCCAGAGCCCCGAGCTGCTGTTCGCGGCCACCGAGGACAAGCTGCACCAGAACTACCGCGCGGCCGCGATGCCGCAGACCTCCGAGCTCATCGCGCTGCTCCGCTCGCACGGCTACGCGGCCGTCGTCTCGGGAGCCGGGCCCAGCGTCCTCGTGCTCTGCAGCGACCCCGCGCAGCGCCTCGAGGCGGCCGAACTGGTCGAGAAGGAGGCGCACTCGCCGTGGCGCGCCCACATGCTGGCCGTCGACTTCAAGGGTGCTACAGTGGGCATTGCATCCCGAGGAACCGCGTAACGAGCGGAATCTGTCCGCGGGATCGTCCCGATAATCACGGCCATCACATCGTGTGAAGGGCGTCCTCCTGCTTCTCTTGCAGTTGAGCGTCCGGTCGATCGTGCCCCCTCTGCGACTACCGAGTGGGGTCTGCGCGTTCGACCGAGAGCATCGCGTGGATCAGAACACGCGATGGAACCGCACGGTCGATGAGCTCTCCCGGTGAGCAGTCGTTCCCGGGGGGAAGGAACCCTCTCCAGTGACAGATGTCAACACCCACGGCTCGACCGTGGAACTCAACGCCGACCTGTCGGCACTCCGCGTGGCGGAGCTCCAGGCGCTCGCCACGAGCCTCGGCCTCGGCGGAGCGTCCAAGCTCCGCAAGGGCGAGCTCGTGCAGGCGATCACCGACCTCCGCGCCGCCGCGGCGGCCGATGAGCCCGTCGTCGACGCCACCAGCGTCGAGGCCGAGCCCGCCGACCTGGCCGAGCAGGCCGCTCCGGTCGTCGAGGCCCCGGCCGAGCTCGAGCCGCCCGTCGAGAGCACGGAGGCCGACACGGCCGACGTGCTCGAGCAGGCCGCTCCCACCGCGGACGAGGCACCGGCGCCCGTCGTCGAGTCGGCTCCGGTCGAGATCGAGCTGCCCGCCGCCGCCGAGCCGGTCGCCGAGCCCGCCGAGCGCACTCCGCGCCGCCGCAGCTCGCGTCGCGCGTCCAGCGGCACGGTCGCCGCGGGCGAGCACCTGAACATCCCCGGCGGCACCGGCGTCGAGTCGCTCATCCTGGATCTCCCCGTGATCGAGCCGGCCACCGCGACCGAGCAGGCCGCGAAGCCGGTCATCGAGATCGAGCTCCCGAACGGGCCCGAGTCCGACGACTCGAACCGCGAGGGCGGTCAGCGCGAGCGTCGCGGCCGTCGCCGCAGCCGCGGCGGCAGCGCCGAGCAGAACGAGCAGCCGGAGCAGTCCGACGCCGCCGAGTCGTCCTCCGACGACTCGACCGACGCGCAGGGCGACTCCGACCAGAACCAGGGCGACCAGCAGAACGGCGAGCAGCAGGGCACCGGCCGCGGCCGCAACCGCCGCAACCGCAACCGCAACCGCGGCGACGACCGCCAGGGCGCCGACCAGCAGGGCCAGAACGGTCAGGGCGGTCAGAACGGCAACCAGCCGCAGAACGCGGGCCAGGGCAACCAGGCCGCTCCCGCGCAGTCGAACGGCCCGGCCCAGAACTCGCAGAACGGCCAGCAGGCCGAGGGCGAGGACGGCCGCCGCAGCCGCTACCGCGACCGCAAGCGCCGCGGCACCACCGTCGGCGACGACTTCGAGCCCGAGATCGGCGAGGACGACGTCCTCATCCCCGTCGCCGGCATCCTCGACGTCCTCGACAACTACGCCTTCGTGCGCACCACGGGCTACCTGCCCGGTGTCAGCGACGTCTACGTCTCGCTCGGCCAGGTCAAGAAGTACAACCTGCGCAAGGGCGACGCGGTCGTCGGCGCCATCCGCCAGCCCCGCGAGGGCGAGGGCGGCGGACGCCAGAAGTACAACGCGATCGTCCGCGTCGACTCGATCAACGGCCAGACCGTCGAGGAGGCCGCCGCGCGCGTCGAGTTCCAGAAGCTCACGCCGCTGTACCCGACCGAGCGCCTGCGCCTCGAGACCGAGCCGGGCAAGCTGACCCAGCGGATCATCGACCTCGTCGCTCCGATCGGCAAGGGCCAGCGAGGCCTGATCGTCGCGCCGCCCAAGGCCGGCAAGACGATCGTCCTGCAGCAGATCGCCAACGCGATCGTGCAGAACAACCCCGAGGTCCACCTCATGGTCGTCCTCGTGGACGAGCGTCCGGAGGAGGTCACCGACATGCAGCGCACCGTGCGCGGCGAGGTCGTCGCCTCCACCTTCGACCGACCGGCCGAGGACCACACGACCGTCGCCGAGCTCGCCATCGAGCGTGCGAAGCGCCTCGTCGAGCTGGGCCACGACGTCGTCGTGCTGCTCGACTCGATCACCCGCCTCGGTCGCGCCTACAACGTCACCGCGCCCCCCTCGGGCCGCGTGCTCTCGGGTGGTGTCGACGCCTCGGCGCTGTACCCGCCCAAGAAGTTCTTCGGTGCGGCCCGCAACATCGAGAACGGCGGCTCGCTCACCATTCTCGCCACGGCGCTCATCGAGACCGGGTCGAAGATGGACGAGGTGATCTTCGAGGAGTTCAAGGGCACCGGCAACATGGAGCTCCGCCTCTCGCGCCACCTCGCCGACAAGCGGATCTTCCCGGCGGTCGACGTCAACGCGTCGGGCACCCGCCGCGAGGAGATGCTCCTCAGCCAGGACGAGGTCAAGATCACCTGGAAGCTGCGTCGTGCCCTCGCCGGCCTCGACCAGCAGCAGGCGCTCGAGATCATCCTGTCCCGCCTGAAGGAGACGTCCTCGAACGTCGAGTTCCTCATGCAGGTCTCGAAGTCCGCCGTCGGCCCGACCACCGCCGGTCACGGCAACGGCCACCACTAGCGCCCCGACGTCCGCGGTCGCCCCCTCCCGGGGCGGCCGCGGACGTTTTCGCGTCCCCGGGGACTCTCGACCTCGGCCGCAGGGAACCTCCCTCGCTGGTCGAGTAGCCGCCGAAGGCGGCGTATCGAGACCCACCGTCCTCAACATCCGCCCGCACCCCCATCCCTGCTGGTCGAGTAGACCGCGAAGCGGACGTATCGAGACCCCCACTTCTCCACCACACTCCGGAAGCCAGGCCCCTCATGTTCGAATCCGTCAGCGTCCTCCTCGCCGAGCACGAGGATCTGCAGACGCAGCTCTCCGACCCGGCACTGCACGCCGACGCGGCCCGAGCGAAGAAGGTCAACCGCCGCTACGCCGAACTCAGCCAGATCAAGGCGGCCCACGCTGCGTGGATCCAGGCGGGGGAGGACCTCGAGGCCGCCCGCGAGCTCGCCCGTGAGGACGAGGCGTTCGCCGAGGAGATCCCCGAGCTCGAGGAGGCCTACCGCGTCGCCCAGGAGAAGCTGCGCCGACTCCTGATCCCGCGCGATCCCGACGACGGCCGCGACGTGATCATGGAGATCAAGGGCGGCGAGGGCGGAGCCGAGAGCGCGCTGTTCGCCGCGGATCTCCTCCGCATGTACCTGCACTACGCCGAGGCGAAGGGCTGGAAGACCGAGATCCTCGACCGCGACGAGTCCGACCTCGGCGGCTACAAGAACGTGCAGGTCGCGATCAAGAGCAACGCCACCGACCCCTCGCAGGGCGTCTGGGCGCACCTGAAGTACGAGGGCGGCGTGCACCGCGTGCAGCGCGTCCCCGTGACGGAGTCGCAGGGCCGCATCCACACGTCGACGACCGGGGTGCTCGTGTTCCCCGAGGTCGACGCCCCCGAGGAGGTCGCGATCAACCAGAACGACCTCAAGATCGATGTCTACCGTTCGTCAGGCCCCGGCGGCCAGTCGGTCAACACGACCGACTCCGCGGTGCGCATCACGCACCTCCCGACCGGCATCGTCGTCTCGATGCAGAACGAGAAGAGCCAGCTGCAGAACCGCGAGGCCGGCATGCGCGTCCTGCGCGCCCGCATCCTCGCCCGCCAGCAGGAGGAGATCGCCGCGGCCGCCTCCGACGCCCGCAAGACGCAGATCCGAACGATGGACCGCTCCGAGCGCATCCGCACCTACAACTTCCCCGAGAACCGCATCGCCGACCACCGCACCGGCTACAAGGCGTACAACCTCGACGGCGTCATGAACGGCGCGCTCGACCCCGTGGTCGAGAGCGCCATCCAGGCCGACGAGGAGGCCCGACTGGCCGAGATCGGCTCCGAGGACTCGTGACCGCGGTGACCACCTCCGTGGACGCCCGCGCCCTGCTCGCCGACGCGGTCTCGCGTCTGACCCGCGCGCACGTCCCGAACGCCGACATCGACGCCGAGCTCCTGCTGGGTCACCTCCTGGGCCTCGGCCGGGGCGAGCTCCAGGCGCGCCTGATCACCGGCCTCTCCCTCGACGAGACGACGGTCGACGCGTTCGACCGCTTCGTCGAGCGCCGCGCCGCCCGCGAGCCGCTCCAGCACATCACCGGAGTCGCCCCGTTCCGCAGCATCGAGCTCGCGGTCGGCCCCGGCGTCTTCGTGCCGCGCCCGGAGACGGAGGGTGTCGCACAGCTCGCGATCGACGCCCTGCGGTCGGTCGCCGACTCGTCACCCCTCGCCGTCGACCTGGGCACCGGCAGCGGCGCCCTCGCGCTCGCACTGGCCCACGAGGTCCCTCACGCCCGCGTCATCGGCGTCGAGAACTCGGTGGAGGCCTTCATCTGGGCGCGGGGGAACCGCGACCGGCTGGGTCTCGAGAACGCGCGGATCGTGTTCGCGGATCTGGCGGAGGCGCTGCCCGATCTGGACGGGACCGTGTCGGTCGTCGTCTCGAACCCGCCGTACATCCCGGCCGCGGCGATCCCGCGGGACCCCGAGGTGCGGCTCTACGATCCGCCGGCGGCGCTGTACGGGGGAGAGGACGGGCTCGATGTGGTGCGCTCGCTGTCCGTCACTGCGCGTCGGCTGCTGCGGGCTGGGGGAGTGCTCGTGATCGAGCACGGGGAGCTGCAGGGGGCGGAGATCCGGGAGCTGCTCACAGCCGACGGCTGGCGCGGTGCTACGACGCAGCGGGACCTGACGGGGCGGGACCGGTCGACGGTGGCGGTGCGCTGACGCGGGGTCGGCGACGTGCGGGCGGCGCGCTACAGCGGGCGCGACTGTCGCCCCGTATCAGCGGGTGCAGGGCGCCGGGGCCAGCTTGACCGAAGTGGGAGCGACGATGTTGCTGCACTTGATTACTGTCTCGGAGGAGTTGAATCCGTAGATAGCGACCGCGTCGGACGAGGGTGCTCCGGTGAAAGTGATCGTGTTGCGCGCGAAAACGTTCTTCGTGCCCCAAGTCATGCCGTCGGTGTAGCTAGCTGAGAGGACGCGGATCCCCTGATTGAGGGATGTGCTCACCTCGTTGCCGTAGACGAGATAATGCGATCCCTTGATCTGCAACGTCGCCAAGGTGATGCTGCTCGTTTCTTCTGTCGCACCGAGCTGGTTCCGATAGATCAGCCCTCCAGTCGTCTGCTCCTTCGCCTCGATCGGCTCCGAGGGCGCACCGGTGATGGTGTTGAAGGCCAGCACGTTGCGGTCGCTGCGGTCAGTCGGGCAGTTCGGCTGGCAGGTGTCGTTGTCCAGGGAGCTTCCGACATAGATGCCCTCGCCGAATCGTGCGTCCTTCCGACCCGTTCCGCTGATCGTCGTCCCGATGACGGTGTTGTCCGAGGAGTTCTTGTGCAGGTACACGCCCGCCTGCCCGGTGTTGGTGACCGTCGCTCCGGAGATGACGATGTTGCTGCTGCCGGCGATCTCGAAGCCCGAGAACACGTTCGCGATTCTCACGTTCTCGAACCGGACCCAGGAGGATCCCGTAACGGCGAAGGCGGTTGCGGCGCCGCTGTACCCCGTCGAGTTGTCGCTCAGCTTGACCACCGCGTTGTCGCTGCCGCAGATGACGACGGGCTGCGAACTCGTCCCCTTGATGCCGGTGAGGGAGAAGCCGTTGAACTCGGTCGCGGAGCGGCCGGTACCGCGGAAGACACCGTCGGCCAGTTTGATGACGCTTCCCGGTCCTGCGGCCGCCAGTGCGGTGCGCAACTGCGTTCCGTTCGCAACGACGACGGTCGGCGTGGCGCAGTGCTCCTCGCCCGTCTGAGGGTCGAGGGAACCCGTCGTTCGAATCACCTCTGAGCTCGGCTGCGACGTGAAGCCCCAGGCGCTCTTCGCAACGACCGAATACGAGTAACGAGTTGACTCGTCCAGCCCGACATCCTGGAAGGTGGTCGCCGACGTCGTGGCGATATCCGTCGACGTACCATCGGAGGTGCGACGCACCGTGTACTTCAAACTTTCCCCGGAGAATCCGGAGACGGCATTCCAGGCAAGCGAGGCGGAGACCGTCTCCACTCCTGATCCAGCGGTCGACGCCGGGTCCGGGGCGGTCGCTTGTGCCCCCTGCACGATCGTCGTGCTCAGATTGCTGACGACGAAGGCGTCGAGATGGATCGCAAGGCCTGTCGCCTGCGCGCTCTTGCGGCCGGTGTAGGCGATGGTGATGGTATGGCGGCCCGGAGCCAGCCCCTGGGCGACGAAGACACTCTCCTGGTAGGTCGTGGCGGCGGAGTACCGATCGACATCCGGCTGCGCCACGCCGTCGAGGGTGACGCTCGCGATTCCCGAGTTCGCCGTCCGACGCGCGATCCAGGCGATGCCCGTGCCCTCGAAGGTCAAGGATGCTCGAGCTGCTCCGCTCGCGTAAGCGCTCTTCCCGCCCTGGTCTCCCGAGCTGAGGCTCTTGGACCAGGCTCCCTCGTAGATGATGGCAGGGGAGTCCTCGCCGTAGACGCCAGCGCTGACGACAGGCGTCTGCGTCTCCTCGGACACCTGGAAAGCATCGAAATGGACGGCAGTGGACGACGCCGAGGCGTTCTTCCGCCCCGTCCAGCTCACCGTGAGCGTGTGGGCCCCGGCCTCGAGGCCGGTCGCACTGAAAAGCGTCTGCTGGTAATTGCTGGTGGCGCTGTAGCGGTCGATGTCCACGGCGGGACGATCATCAAGCTTGACGCTCGCGATCCCGGAGCTCGCCGAGGTGCGCCCGATCCACTTCACGGCATTGCCGTTGAACCGAAGACTCACCGAGGAGGTCGAGCTCGAGTAGCTGCTTGCACCGCCACTGTCCGCCGTCGACGTGGACGTCGTCCAGGGTCCGGTGAAGGAGACCAGCGCGGACAACTCCTCGTGGACGCCCGGGCCGGCGATAGCCTCAGGCCCTGCCAGCACCTTGATCCGATCCAGGTGGATGGACGTTCCTCCGGATGCCGTGTTCTTCTGCCCCGTCCACTCGATCGAGACACTATGCGCGGTGGACGGCAGCTGTCCCGACTGGAACAGGAGCTGCTGGTACTCGCTCGTCCTCGAGTAGCGGTCGAACTGGCCCACGACGGCACCGTCGACGACGACTCGTGCGATGCCTCCCGACGGCGACTTGCGACCGAACACCTGCAGCGAGGTCCCCGTGAAGGAGAACTGCGCCGACCCGACGGAGGAGAGGCTGGTGCTCGCTCCCCCCGAATCGAGTCCACTGCTCGTTGGAGCCCACTTCCCGGTGAAAGAGAACGCTGCGTGGGTCTCCTCGTAGGACCCGGGTGCGACAGCGCTGGAAGGATCTGGCGCGGTCTGCGTGCTCTGCACGATCACGGAGTCGAGATGAATACTCGTTCCTGTCGCAGCCGCGTTCTTCTGCCCGGTCCATTCGACCCGAAGCACGTGCTCTCCTGGAGTGAGATCAGCTCGTTCGAACAGCTTGACCTGGAAGAGATTCGAGGCGGCGTAGCGGTCCACGTCGCCGACGTTCTGTCCATCCAACGTGACGCGAGCGATACCGGAGCTCGCGGATTTGCGGCCCACCCAAGAGACCGCCGTGCCGGTGAAGCTGATCTCGAACGCAGACGCCGATTGCGCATATGCACTCGCACCACCGGAATCAGCCGCGTTCGCAAGCTTGGACCAGGTGCCGGTCCTGCTGATGGCCGTCGCGTTCTCCTCGTAGGTTCCGGCTCCGACCGAACCTTCGGCGAGAGCGGGCGACGCCACGAGGAAAGTGACGACGAGGGAGAGCGCCGCGACTACAGCGGCGAACCGGAAGGGGAGCTTGACCGTCATTGCAACCTCGATGAGCGACTTTTCGGGAAGGTTTCGTGATAGAACGCTAGGAACGTGGAGCGCGAGAGATGACGCACTGAGACGGAATCGCTGCAGCTGGCACGTGGACGGGGCACAGACCTGACCCAACGGCCGGGGCCGGCGCGCCGAACCGGGTGCCGCTCATCCTCGTCACGGCTCGCTCACGGTCCGCGCGAATCTGATGAGGGAGTTCTCTCCCGGCCACATGCGTCATCCTTCCCCCCTCCCCGGCGCCATTCCCGCGTCGATCGCTAGACTCGGCTCGATGGCTTCGAACTCACACGGCGGGTATTGCAGTCCCTCGTCTCGGTTGGCCGCGCACCACCGCTGCGCCGCTCGATGAGCACCGTGCAGCTGGGATTCGCTCAGGGCGTGGAACTCGCTCATGCCCTCGTCGCGTCAGCAGCGGAGCGAGCGGCGGTCGCCGTGGTTTTCATCAAGGGGCCGGTCGCGAATCACCACGGCCTTCGTCGCCCGACCGTCCCCAGCGATGTCGACGTGCTCGTCCATCCGCAGGACGCCGGCCGGCTCATCGCCGAACTGGTCGGGCTGGGCTGGGGGAGGAGGCCCGAGTCACGTGCGCACGCGACGTTCGTGACGCACTCGGAGACGCTGATCCATGCGGAGTGGCCGTGCGACATCGATGTGCACGTCGAGTACCCGGGTTTCGTTCGGCCTGAGTCGGACGTCTTCGCCGCCCTCTCCTCTCACTCGGTGGGGGTGCCGATCGCTGGTCGTCTCCTCCCGGGCGCGTCGGAGATCGACAGCATCCTCATCTCGGCATTGCATTCGCTTCGGGCGCCCTATCTGTCCAGAAGCAAAACCGAGTACTCGGAGCTCCTGGCCCACGTGTGGGGCCGCGGCGACAGGATCGCGTTCCTCTCGGCGGTGACCGACCGCTCGAGTGATCTCGGTGCGTCAGGGTCGCTCGCACCGTTCCTCCGGGACATCGACGCGCCGCTTCCGCGGGCGGAGACGGCTCATCTCGAGCCACTGTGGGTCCTGCGCGCAGCTGCTCTCAGCCGGACAGCCGAGTGGCTCAATCACATCCTCGACGCGCCGCACAGGGATCGGCCGCTGATCCTCTGGCAGGCGCTCGTCCCGTCCCGTTCGGATCTGCTCATCGATCATCCGTCTGCTGCTGGTCGGTCTCTGGTGGGTCTGCGTGCGAGAAGGATCGTGAAGGGCGTCCTGGCGTTCCCGCAGGCGGCAAGAGCGCTGCTGCGAGCACGCCGTCTCCGACGAGTCGTCGAGTCCACGGTCGAGCGTGCATCGGACGGCGCTGTCTTCGTCGCGTCCCCGAGTGCCGGTGCTGGTGCATCCGAGGAAGGCACGGGCGCCGAGCGATCGGCGACACCGGGCGTCGTGCGTTTCGTCGGAGTCGCCTCGATCCAGGATGAGTCAGACACGTCGGGCGCCTCGACTGCAACAGCGTCCCGACTGCGCGACAGATCGTTGTTCGTTCAATCGAGCCAGGTCGCGTGGGCCCAGGCGGAGGACGGGATAGTCGTGGTCGATTTGGCGTCTCGCTCACCGCGCCCCGTGGCTCTGGCTGGAACCTCTGCGTTCTTCTGGGATCTTCTCGCGGAGCCGCGGTCGTTCGGCGAAGTGCTCGACGCCGCATCAGAAGCATTCGGCGTCGCACCGACCGACATCGCGGACGACGTGCATGCCTTCCTCGTCGAGCTGGAGACGGACGGGCTCATTCTGCCGACCTAACGAGCCCTATGCCGCGCTGGACGCGCTCACCTCGAGGAGGGGGGTGTCCAGAGATCGACGGGAAAGGCGCTGGAAAGTGCCGTGGAATCCCAGCCCGCCAGCTGATCCGTCGGACGAGAGGCGTGACTGCTCGCCCAGTTGATGGCGCTGTCCAGGTCGTCGAAGCCGACGGTGTCCGGTCGCCCTGTTCCCTCGAAGTAGTCTGCGTACTTGAGGGGCGCCTCAGCCTGGGACCTCACGAGCGCGGCGGGGACTCCGAGTGCCTCAGCAAGGATGACCGCGTGCAAAGAGGATCCGACCACCGCCTCGCTCCGGGCGATGCGCAGAAGCACCCGCTCCACCGCGCGGCGCGGACTGAAGAAGGCCGGGTGCTTCCGGTAGCGGCTCATCTCGTTCATGTTCGGAATGACCGTAAGCGAGTGCGACTTCTGCTGCGCCGCCGCGACGAGGTCCGGCCGCAGCGAGGGCAAAAGCAGTGCGGGATCTCCGTAGACCTCGGGAGCCTCGATGCTTTTGTGCTCCATGAGCCACCGACGGGTGCGAGGTCCACGCACTGCTCGCACGGAGAGGTCGGAGAAGAGGTGCTCGTCGAGGCGCACTTTGCCATTAACGCCCGTACCCCACACCACGTCGCCGTCCTGCGCGAAGTGCATGACTGACCCCACTGTCAGTAGCGTTCGATCGCCCGTTGCGGTTGCCCGGAGTTGATCGGACCTCCCCAGGGCCTTCTCGACCATGAGACGCACGACCAGCGGGCCGAGCAGATCACCGAAGTTGTTGTGTCGGGGACGAAGGTACGGCAAGCGCTTCCGGCGCGGATTCCAGGCGAAGGCGTTCACTCCGTAGACGTTCAACGTCGGATCTCCGAATTGTTCGATGAGAGGGTCGGTGAGCGAGGTCGACGCTAGCACCGTCCTCGGTCGCCGACGGTGCGCTCCAGCTGCCCTCGCACGAACGCGAGCGAGGGCAGCTGGAGCGCAAGAGCGATCGCGCTAGACTCGCGTTCGACGCAGCCGTCTGACCCTGTGCGGCTGACCGCGCATCCCCAGTAGGAAGTTGCTCGGTGAGAGTTGTATTCGACGCTTTCTGGTACGTCGACGGCCCCCCGTCGCAGCGCCATGTTCTGCGTGAGATCGTCGCGACGTGGAGCGATCTGTTCCCTGCTGACGAGCTGATCCTGGTGGTTCGACGACGCACCTCGAGCGCTGCGATCGAGTCGGCTCCAGACGGGGTGCGGGTCCGCTCCTCCCGTCTGTACCCGCATGCATTACTGGCCACGCTGTCCGTTGGACGGGTAGCGAGGGCGGAGGGTGCGACCGGTGTGCTGTCGCACAATTTCGCGCCGCGTTTTCGAGCAGGAGTGAGCGCGATCTTCTTGCACGATGTGCTCTTCGTCGACCATCCCGAATGGTTCACGCGTTTCGAGCGCGTTTACTTCTCCTTCATGCCGCGATTGATCAAGCGCGCAGACATCGTCTTCACGTCGAGCGTGACTGAGGGTGATCGGATCGCGCGGGTGACGAGAGCGCCCGCCATCACACCGGTAGGCATCGGTCTGAGCGAAGAGCTGATCGGGGTGGCGCCGGACGACGGCGTCGGACGCAGGCTCGCACTGGCACAGCACTCGTTCCTGCTGGCGGTTGGTCGTCTGAATGTGCGGAAGAATCTGGGCAGGACGATCGCGGGCCTGCTCGGGAGCGGGACCATCTCGAAGCAGCGACCGCTGGTCGTCGTCGGCTCCGGCGATGGAAAGGGGGAGGTCCTTTCCGCTGCTGCTAAAGCGGCCGTGGAGGAGGGAACCCTGATCTTCGCCGGGCACGTGACGGACGCTGAGCTGCGTTGGCTGTACGAAAACGCCGCAGCAGCCATCTTCGCGTCTCTCGGAGAGGGTTTCGGCATGCCTCCTGTCGAAGCCGCTTACTTCGGCTGCCCGCTCGTGGTGAGCGACCTCCCGGTTTTCCGGGAGACCGTCGGCGAGTGGGCGACGTTCGTCGACCCGACGAGCCCCGAAGACATCGCCAGGGGAGTTGTCGAGGTCCTCGCTCGCGCGAGGCCGCATCGAGACAGCGTCCACTGGCTCGAGAAGTACAACTGGCGGGACACCGTACAGGCGTTGCGCGCACGCATGATCACGGAATCGGAGGCACGGCGATGAGCTCGGACCCGACCGGACGGCCGCGCATCCTGTTCGTGGATCATTCAGCGGAGCCGGGAGGCGGACAGCTCGGTCTGCTCCGATACCTGCGCGGAGGGCACTCGACGGACAACGCACTCGTCCTCCTCTCCGGCGGACCCCTGGCTTCCGAGATGGCCGCGACGGTCGAGTCCTTCGCGATCCTCGGGGAGAAGCCGTTCTCCTTCGTCCGGGGTCCGCTTCTCGCGCGTCGTCTCGCCGCTGAGATCCGCAGGATCAAGCCCGATCTGATCGTGGCCAACAGCCTCTATGCGACTGTGACGATGGCCTTCGCCGCGCGATTGACTCGAATACCGCGCGTGTACTACTCCCGGGTCTCGATGCAGACGTTGCGAGGGCTGAAACGAGTGCTCGCATTAGGCTTCTTCTTCAGGCAGTTCGATGCCTTCCTTGCGAACAGCGCTTTTACCGAGAGTTGCATTCCGCCGAGCCTCCGCTCGCGTCCGTCCGCAATCGCGTACCCGATCTGCGGAGTCGACGTCGAGAGTGTCGAGCCCCGGACGGCGCCGGCGCTGGCGAGTCGGGAAGTCAGGATCGTGTCGCTCAGTCGCCCTGACTGGTGGAAGGGGACCGATCTCCTCATCGAGGCGGTCGGCCTGCTCCCGCAGATGAGCCCGGGCAGGAGCTTCACGTTGGACATCTACGGGGGTACGTTCTTCTCGGACCCGGTGTTCGTCGAGAAGATCCACGAGATGGCGGATGCCTCGCCGGTCGCCATCGATTTCAAGGGTCACCAGAGCGACGTGAACGCGATCCTCGCGACAGCCGACGTGCTCGTGCTCAGCACCCGCTTCCCTGAGCCGTTCGGCCAGGTGGTGGTGCAAGCCATGGCGCACGGCGTCCTGGTGGTCGTGCCCGACGAAGGTGGACCGGTCGAGGTCGTCACGGACGGTGTCAACGGCCGAACCTTCGCATCCGGTCAGCCGGACGATCTCGCCCGGGTCATCGCAGAGACAGTGGACGACGCTGCGGCAGCATCCCGTATGGCGAGCGAAGCGGTGAAGGTGATCGACGGATTCGGTGATCGACACGCTATCGAGGCGCTCGGGCACGAGCTGCGAGTGCTCGAGCGAGCTCTCCGACGTTAGAGCGCGACGTTCCTTGGGGAATGCGCCGTAAAGGCGGCATCCGCCTCAATCGCGTCCCGCACCTGTCGTCTTCTTCTGGCGATCGATCCTGTGCGATGCGCAGCCGCAATCTGGTACAAGCGGTGGTGAAGCTGACCGATCCCCCGCCAGTCGCGGCGGCTGAGATCGGGCGACGAGCCAATGACGACCGTGTCCAGCACCGAAAGAGCCTTCACCACGTCCTCTCGATCGAGCGGCGGCTCGAAGAGCGTCACCCACTCGCCCCCCACCTCGTCGGCGAGCGTCTCGGTGGAGCTGCTCCTCGGGATGAGGACAGGTGTGGACAATCCCAGCGCCATGATGGCTGCGCCGGAGTTGTACATGTAGTGGTACGGGAGCACTACGAGCTTCGAATCGCGCAGACGCCGCTCCAATTCGTCTTCGCTGAGGTGGCGCAGATCCACGTCGACGTTGGGAGCCTCCTCGGCGAGTCTCGCGATCTTCGCCGCGTAATCGTCATCGACGGGCATGCCGGCGACCATGACAGCCTCTTCGGGCAGCGTCGTCGCAGCACCGATGAGGGCTTCGATTCCCTTATAGGGGCGCACCTGACCGAAGAAGCTGACCGGGCCCTGGAACTTGCGCTCCGCGAAGACGCCCTCATTGGGATATCGCCCATGAAGGATCACTACGCCGCTACTGACATCGTTGTCGTGCGCTTCGTTCAGGTAGATCGAGGACACGGTCAGGCGCTCGAGCAGCGCGACCTGCACGCGCTCCAGTCGCCCGGCGCGCTCGTGAGTGGCGATGTTGTGCACCGTCAGGACGACAGGCGTGCGGGTGACTTTCAGTCGCGCGAGCAGGGTGATACCCAGGCCCGCCTTGATCAGGGCCTTGAGGAACGTGGATCCCCTGAAGATGTACTCGGGCCACTGAGCATGGAGCACGTCGTAGCGCCCCCACAGCGCCCTGCGGTAGCTGAACCGCAGGACGTCGGTGCCTTCCGGGATGGCGCGCTCGAGGAGATCCACGTACGGATTCGACGTCTCGGTCGACGGGCGAACGGACAGCAATACGCGCATCGTTCTCCTTGTCACTCGTACGGGTGGCATCCACGCGGACCGCGACTCGTTCCTCCCAACGAGGAACGTGACGCTCACCCCGGGTTGGTATGCTCGCCCCACGGAGCCGGAGCAATCTGACCGGTGCGATCGAACCTACTGCAACTGGACCCATGTTGCCTGCAGTATCGCCGCTCGAGAGGATTGTGAACCGTAGTATGCAGAAGTCCGTCGCCATCATCGGAACTCGAGGTTATCCGTCGTATTACGGCGGTTTCGAGACTGCTGTGCGAAGGCTTGCACCGTATCTGGCGGAAGCCGGATGGGACGTCGTGGTCTACGGGCGAAAAGGGTCTACGCGTGACGACGACGCCACTCGTGATCCGAGAGTGAAGACGATCGTCACGGCAGGTGTCGAGAGTCGTTCGATAAGCACTCTCAGCTACGGGCTCACCTCGACGGCGCATGCAGCGACGAAGAAGCCGGACGTCGTCCTGCTCATGAATGTCGCGAACGGCTTCTTCCTGCCCATGCTCAAGCTGCGCGGCATCCCCACCGCCCTGAACGTGGACGGCATCGAATGGGACCGGGCCAAGTGGGGTCGGCTGGCCAGGTTCCTGTTCTTCAGGGGTGCGAAGAGTACAGCACGGTACGCAGACCGTCTCGTCTTCGACGCCGACGCGATCGGTGCTCGGTGGCGCAGCGAGTTCAAGCGCGACGGGATATTCATCCCCTACGGCGGCGACGAGCCGGAGCCCATGGCCGTTCCGCTGGGTCTCGAGCATCGCGGCTACATCCTGCTGGTGGCACGATTCGTGCCGGAGAACACGGTGCCCGAGTTCATCGAGGCTGCACGTGAGCTCGCTGAGAAGTGGCCCGTCGTGATCGTCGGGTCTTCGGGCTACGGAGGTCCGCTGGACGAGGCGGTGGACTCATTGAGCAAGCAGTCGCCCAACGTTCGGTGGCTCGGGCACGTGAGCGACGACCGCCTGCTCTTCGCGCTCTGGCAGCACGCGGGGGTGTACTTCCACGGTCACAGCGTGGGCGGTACCAATCCCGCGCTCGTCCAGGCGATGGCCTGCCGCGTTCCGATCGTCGCGCGAGACACGGTCTACAACCGCGAGGTCCTCGAAGGTGCCGGCTACTTCGTCGAAGCCACGCCGGATGCCATAGTCGACGGAGTGGCAACTGTCATGGCCGATCCGCGCCTGCAGGACCGGATGGCGAGCGACGCATTCGCTCGTTCTCGTAAGGAGTACACCTGGGAGGTGGTCTGCTCGCGTTACGAGCAACTCCTCCTCGACCTGATCGACGAGAAGAAGGCCGTCGTGAGATGACGGGGACGGCCAGGTCATTCCGATGCCTGAGACAGGGCTCGCGCTCCGCCGAGACGCCTCGTGGGTAGCAATCTGGCTGTCGTCGTAGGACTGGTCGCAGTCCTTCTGTCGACGGCAGTCCCGAAGCGGTACGGTCCAGTCGTAGCTCTCGCGTTGTTCATCGTGCTGCCGCGATTCGTCTTCTCCGACAGCTCCGCACTGCAGGCGGTCCCGCCGGCCTCCTGGGTCCTGATCGTCTGGCTGCTCCGGCTCGCACGGGGAGCGGAAGTGCGGAACGCGACGCGGCGCGCTCTCTTGGCCCTCATCGTCGCGTTCTGCGCCTGGGGCGCATTCACCGTCATCTGGAGTTCTGCGATTACAACGAGTGCAGGGTGGCTCGTGCCTTTCGCCTTGGTGACCGTTCCTCTGATCATCGGCGCCGTCGATCGGCCTTCGATGGTGACGCTCCGACGCGGGTGGCTGGTTCTCGCCGCCCTCGTTGCCGTGTATGGGCTCGTCGAGTTCATCCTCTCCTCGAACGTGGTCTACGACTACCTCCGAGCCGTCCTCGCGGAACCTTTAGTGCGGTCCTGGTCGGTGTACCGGGTGAATGCCTCATTCGGCCATCCCTTATACGCGGCCTTGTTCTACGCGGTCTCAGCAGCGTTCGCCTACGGAATCGGCATCAGACGTGGCGGCATCGCTCCGTTCGTGGTGGCGGCCCTCTGTTCCGCCGCGACTGTGGCTACCTTCTCGCGCGCCGGAATCGCCAGCTTGGCGATCGCGCTCGTGTCCCAGACGGTGCTCGCCACCTTCACGAGATCGAAGCTGCGCTTCTTCGGGAAGCTCGGAGTCTCCCTCCTCCTGGTGGCAGGCGCGTTCGCCGCCTTCCAGGTCCCGCAGCTCCAGGAGCGCCTGCTGTCCGAGGAAGCGCTCACCTCCAGTGCAGCGCGCGACATCCTTCCCGTGATCGCCTCGTCAGCGGCGGAGGCGCATTCTTATCTCGGAAGCGGAATCGGCACCTCCGCTACCGCGATCGCGCCCTTCAATCCTGAGGGCCTGCTGATGGAGAACGGCTACCTTCAGCTCTTCGTGAGTTCAGGCGTGATCGGAGTGGTGCTCTTCGCTGCCGTCCTGCTCACGGCTCTGCTCGGAGCTCTGCGTCGAGTCGACATCGCCGGTTTCGGGAGCATGCTGGCATTCAGCATCATGATCGGCACGTTCAACGGCGTCGAATCGAACCCCGGATTTCTCATGATCCTGGGGTTCGTCCTGGCGATGATCGTCGACGAGAAGGGCAACCATGACACGGCGCCGCAGCAGGGGCCGCTCCGGGCGCCGGCACTGAGACCGGATAAAGCTGTCCGTGCGGGCGGTCTTCGCAAACCTGCCGCTGATACGACTTGGAGAACGAAATGAACCACGGGCGCGCACTGCTCTACACGGTGGCTCTGAACGGCTACGCGACGTCCTACCGAGCAGCAATCAAGTCGCACGAAGCCTACGCGGCAAGGATCGGGGCACGATATGCCAAGGTCGTCCGACCGTACGCAAAGGATCCGGCGCTCGCAGCATGGCTGAAGATCCCCCTCATGCTCGCAGGCCTCGAGAACGGTTACGAGTGGGTGGGCTATATCGACGCCGACTGCGTGGTTCGGACACGGGCCGGTGATTTCCGTTCGGTCCTGCCCGCGTCGGATGCCGACGTGTACATGGCAGAGGGCAGGACAGGGCGAATCAATTCAGGGGTGATGTTTGCGCGTTCCAGCGAGAGCTCGGTGCAGTTTTTCAACAAGGTGATGGAATCGATTACTCGTCCAGTCGACGAGCAGGACCGGCAGGGCCTCAAGTACGAGAACGGAAACGTCATCCACATCGATCGCACGCAGCAGTCGATCGCTCGCATGCCACTCGAGTGGAACAACACGTACGACACGGATCTGAACGACTCGATCCGGCACTTCGCTGGTCCTATGCGGCACCTGTATCAGCGCTCCGCTCTCGACACGTTCGTCGGCAAGGCGCAGAAAGTCTTCGCACGGAGGCCGACTCCTCAGCCGGAGCGGCGTAGTGAGGACTTCCTCGGCGATCTTCAGACGATGACCCGGCGTGTGATGCAGCTGTACCCCGCATTCAAGGGATAGTGCAGCTACAAGTGTCGGCTGCAGACGACGGCGACTTCTCGAAGCGCCTGTCCTCATCATTTCTCTGGTCGTTCGTCGACAAGTGGGTGTCGCGGGTTTTCACCCTCGCTGTCTTCGTCATCCTCGGTCGCGTCCTGGCGCCGTCCGATTTCGGCGCCGTAGCGCTCGCCACCGCTTACGTCGCCCTGGTCACGATCTTCGTGGACGCGGGCTTCGGCAACGCACTGATTCAGAAGAAGGATCTGTCGGCCGCCGACATAGGCACTGCATTCACGATGAGCGCGGGAATCGGTCTGGTGCTCGGGGGCCTCAGCTTCGCGTTCGCTGACCTCGTCGCGGTTGTCTTCGACGCGGGCCAGGTGAGCGACGTCCTCCGGGTCCTGTCGCTCGCGTTGTTCGTGCAGGGACTGTCCTCCGTGCCGGCTGCTCTCTTGGAGAGGCGGATGCAGTTCAAAGCGCTGGCTATCCGCCGGACCACGGCGACACTGCTCTCCGGTCTTGCAGCGGTGATCGCGGCGCTGGCTGGATGGGGTGTGTGGGCGCTCGTCGTGCAGTCGCTGGGGTTCGCCGTCATCGGCGGCGTGCTCGTCTGGGTGTCAGCCTGGCGCCACATGTCCTTCAGGTTCAGTCGGCGCAGTCTCCGTGACCTGACCCGCACCAGTTTCGACGTCTTCGGGATCCAGCTGGTCGGATACGCGAACTCACAAGGTGACCGACTCGTCGTCGGATTGTTCCTCGGCGTTGAGGCGCTAGGGCAGTACTTCTTCGCCATGAGGATTATCTCTCTGTGCGTCGAACTGTTCACGGCCGTGTTCTCCAACGTCGGTCTGAGTGCTTTCTCGAAGCTCCAGGACGATATCCCTCGACTGCGCGAACTCCTCAACCGGCTGACCGGCATCACGAGCCTCGCCACGATTCCGGTCTTCGCCGTACTCGGAGCTTTCGCGGACCAGATCGTTCCGTTTGTCTTCGGGGAGCAGTGGCTGGCCGCCGTGCCGGTGTTGCAGATCCTCGTCTTCCTGGGGGCCATCAATGCGCTTCTCGTCTTCGACAGGCCGGTCCTCATAGCGGTCGGCAGGTCGAAGACGGCGTTCCTGCTGAGCTTGGCGCAGACCGCTGTGGGCCTGGGGTTCGTGGTCCTCGGCGCCCCCTGGGGTGTCCTCGGTGTAGCTCCCGCTGTCGTGCTCCGGCAGTACCTGTTTTGGCCCATAAGGCTCTACTTCGTGGCCCGCGCGATCCAGCTCCGGGTGCTCCCCTACGTGAGGGGATGGCTGGTCGCGATGCTCGCTCTCGTCCTCGGGTGGCTCGCGGTCCTGGCGTTGCAGCCGCCGGCGGGCATCGCGGTGTCGGCGGTCGGCTTCGTCGTGACAGTCTGCGGGGTCTACGCGATTCTCGCGAGGAGCGAGGTCTTACAGGGTTGGCAGACGATCCGGCGCTTCAGAAAGCGGTGACGGCGGATCACCCGGCGAACGGGCTCCCTGCGTCACGGCTCCGTCAGGAGGTCTGCGCCGCGTACTTCGCCTCGGTCGCCGCCTTCTGCGGACGCCACCACGCTTCGTTCTCCCGGTACCACTTCACGGTCGCGGCGAGACCCGACTCGAAGTCCGTGTATCGCGGCTCCCACCCCAGCTCGGTGCGCAGGCGCGTCGAGTCGATCGCGTAGCGCAGATCGTGGCCGGGGCGGTCGGTGACGTGGTCGAAAGCGTTCTCGGCGAGGCCGAACTCGTCGAGGATGAGCTTGACCACCTCGAGGTTGTTCTTCTCGCCGTCGGCGCCGATCAGGTAGGTCTCGCCGATCTCGCCGCGCTCGATGATCGCCCAGACGCCGCTGTTGTGGTCGTCGACGTGGATCCAGTCGCGCACGTTCTCGCCGGCGCCGTAGAGCTTGGGGCGGATGCCGTCGATGACGTTCGTGATCTGGCGGGGAATGAACTTCTCGACGTGCTGGTAGGGCCCGTAGTTGTTCGAGCAGTTCGAGATCGTGGCCTTCACCCCGAACGAGCGGACCCAGGCGCGCACGAGCAGGTCGCTGCCGGCCTTTGTCGAGGAGTAGGGGCTCGAGGGGTTGTAGGGCGTCTGCTCGGTGAACTTCGCCGGGTCGTCGAGCTCGAGGTCGCCGTAGACCTCGTCGGTCGAGATGTGGTGGTAGCGGACGTCGTGCTTCCGTACGGCCTGCAGCAGCGTGTACGTGCCGATGATGTTCGTCTCGAGGAACGGGCTCGGGTCGTTGAGCGAGTTGTCGTTGTGCGACTCGGCGGCGAAGTGCACGACCAGGTCCGAGTCGGCGACGAGGCGGTCGACGAGCTCCGCGTCGATGATGTCGCCCTCGACGAGGGTGATGCGGTCGGCGACCGGAGCGAGGGAGTCGTGATTGCCGGCGTAGGTGAGCTTGTCGAGCACCGTGATCTGGACGTCCGGACGCTCACTCAGGGTGAGGTGGACGAAATTGCTGCCGATGAAGCCGGCGCCGCCGGTGACGAGGATTCGCACGAGTACTCCTGCACGTAGTGGAGAAAGAAAGGAGGGGGAGGGGGAGGCGGATTCGCTCGGGATCGACGCTAGCGCAGGTGCGGACCGCTCCTCGGTGTCACTGTCCCGGGGACGCGGACTCGAGTTGAAGCAATCGTGTGAGGTAGGCGCCGTAGCCGCTCTTGACGAGGGGTGCGGCGAGGTCCGCGAGCTGCTCGTCGTCGATCCAGGAGTTGCGCCAGGCGATCTCCTCGATGCAGCCGATCTTGAACCCCTGACGCTGCTCGATCACCCGCACGAACTCCGTCGCCTCGATCATCGAGTCGAACGTCCCCGTGTCCAACCACGCCGTCCCGCGGTCCAGGACCTGCACGTTCAACCGACCCGACTCGAGATACCGCTCGTTGATCGTCGAGATCTCCAACTCACCCCGCGCCGACGGCTCGATCGTCTTCGCGATCGCGACCACGTCGTTGTCGTAGAAGTACAGACCCGGGACCGCGTAGTTGCTCTTCGGCGACTGGGGCTTCTCCTCGATCGACAGAGCACGGAACTCGTCATCGAACTCCACCACCCCGTACGCACGCGGATCCGCGACCTGATACGCGAAGATCACCGCACCCTCGATGTCCGTGTTCGCCGCCAACGCCGTCCCCAGAGCGGTCCCATGGAAGATGTTGTCCCCCAGAACCAGAGCGACCGAATCGCCGCCGATGAAGTCCTCACCGATCAGGAACGCCTGCGCCAACCCGTCCGGCGACTCCTGCACCGCGTACGAGATCGACATCCCCAACGATGACCCGTCGCCCAGCAGAGCACGGAACTGATCGTTGTACTCCGGCGTCGTGATCACCAGGACCTCATCGATCCCCGCCATCATCAACGTCGACAACGGGTAGTAGATCATCGGCTTGTCGTAGATCGGCATCAACTGCTTCGAGATGCCCTTCGTGATCGGCCACAACCGCGACCCCGACCCACCCGCCAGCACGATCCCCTTCATCGACCCGCCTCCGTCGAGCGGCGGAGCGACGACGGGAACGGGCGAGGCGAACTGCCGCGTCGGCGGAGCGAGGAGCGCGCCGGGTCGAGGGGAGGGAGCTGAATCACCCATCCAAGGTACCCCGGGCAGGTTTCCGGAAAGTTGCCCAGGAGGGTGCTTCGAGCCCCACTTCGGCGGAGCGTGACCCCCTGTGAGGGCCCGGTCGGGTGAGGAACGGTCACCTCGTCGACGATCGGCTTGAGAGCACTCTCCAGGACACGAGAGACGTCGGTTCGCTCGACCCGTGGACGCTTCGAAGCGGAGAACCGCGATACCCGGACTGTGTCCGAGCGCTGACGGAACGCGCCACCACGAGCCTCGCTCGCGGCGGTGGCTCACAGTGGGACGGTGCTCGCTGCTGCAGGGGAGCACGGTGCGGCGGGCCGGTCGCGATCCCCTCCGTCCTCTTCTCCGACGCAGAGGCACGGCGCGGTCCGCCCACTGCCGAACTCCTCCTCCCCGCGGAGGCCGCCCCTCCGAGAGCGAGACGACGTGTCCCACCCCCGAACCCTTCCGTCGCGTCGGAAGAGCAGCCGTCCGCGCCGGGTAGCCGAAGAAGCGGCGGTCGAACGGGCGGACGCTCGCCGGCGGATGACCGACCTGACGCTGCTGGTTCTCGCGCTCCTGTTCTTCGTCGACGGCTTCGTCTTCGCAGACCTGCTCCTCGGCGGTCGCCTCGCGAACCTCCAGAACTCGAGCGGGGCGGTCGTCGAGACGCGACTTGGCACCTTCCTGCTCGACGTCGTCAGAATCCCGGTGCTTCTTCTGACCTTCGCGTGGATCGTCGTCCGTCACGCGCAGCGCGGTCGGATCAGGATCGGGGCGGTCCTCGCGCTTCCCCTGGTGACAGCGGCTCTTCTCGCGTCGACCTGGCTCGCGACCGGCAGCGTGGGGACGACGAACAAGTGGTGGGTTCCGCCGCTCATCGCGGCGAGTCTCGTCGCCATCGGGCCTGCCTTGCGGGAGCTGCAGGTGCTCGGTTGGGTGACGGGCTTCGTGGCGCTCTTCTCGCTCGGGTTCGGACTCGTCTCGGACAAAGCGTTCATGCTGCAGACCGTCTTCCTCGAGCAGTCCAGCAAAGCGCTGATCGGAGACCGGCTCCTCGCGGGGCCGTTCGCTCAGATGAACGTCCTCGGCCTGTCCATGGCGGCCGGGCTTCCCTTCGTGTTCTTGATCGAGCGCCGCCGCATCCGCTTCGTGCTGGTCGCGGCGACCGTCGCGGCGCTGGTCCTGAGCGCGTCGAGGACGTCGATCATCGCCGTCCTCTTCGTCGTGACCGCGGCACTGACGACCGTGGCGTTCCGAACGGTCGCGTCGCGCCGACTCGTTCTCGTCGGCTTCTTCGCCGTGACCCTCGGAGTCCAGGTCCTCCTGCCTCTCCTGACCACCGATCCCGAAGCCTTCACCAGCAGGGGAGACATCTGGATCCGCTCGATCGAGCGCTGGCCGCTGAGCCCCGTCTTCGGCTTCGGCACCGGTGCGTACGCGCCGGGGTCGGTCCTGGCGGGGCTTCTCGGCTACGCCTCCTGGCACGGGCACAACGTCTTCATCTCGGCGATCACGATGGGAGGACTGATCCTCCTCGGTGCGATCATCGTGCTCTTCGTCGCGGCGTGGAGCCGCGCGATGGCGCTGGTTCCGGAGTCGATCGTCCCCGCGGTCGGGCTGATCACCATCACCTCGATCGGCTGGGCCGAAGTCTCCTTCCGTCTGGACGACTTCGATGGACCGTCCTGGGTCACCTGGATGGCGGTCCTGGTTCCGCTCATCCTCCGGTCACCGGAGGTCGCCGCCGAACCCGCGCGGGCGCGAAGAGAGGGCGTGCGACCCGCCCGTCGGACGACTCCGGTTCCGCAGACGCCGCCCGAACGTCCTCGGGCGGCCCGGTCCCGGGGATGGCGGACTCCCGAGGGAGGGGCATCGCCATGGGGATGAGAGGGACCGTCGTCGGAGCCGCCCGATGGACGACGGCGTCGGTCGCAGTCACCTTCGGTCTGCAGTTCGCGCAGTACCTGCTGCTCGCGCGTCTCCTCGGCCCCCACGACGTCGGCCTGGTCGCGATCGTGACCGTCCTGGTCGGCTTCGCCGACATCTTCCTCGGCATGGGCCTGACCCAGGCGCTCATCCAGCGCCGGGTCGTCACCTCGTTCGAAGTGTCCTCGGTCTTCTGGCTGAACCTCGCGTGGGCCCTGGTCGTCGCGGCCGTCGTCTTCGTCGCCGCCTACCCTCTCGCCGCCTTCTACGGCGAACCGGAGGCGGTCGGGCTCGTTCAGCTCGGCTCCGTCGTCTTCCTCCTCTCCGCCTTCGGCCAGACGAGTCTCGCGATGCTGGAGAAGCGGTTGAGGTTCCGGGCGATCGCAGCGGCAGAAGTCGCCGCGGCGGTGGCGGGCTTCACGGCCGTCGCCGTCTTGGCATCACTCGGACTCGGAGCCCTCTCCGCAGTCATCGGCCTTCTTCTCGCGGCGACCGTCAAGAACGTCTGGTACCGGGTCGCAGCTCGACGTTCCGTGTTCTTCCGCGCCCGCTTCCGCCTGTCCGAGACACGGCGGTTCCTGTCGTTCGGACTGCTCCAGAGCCTCGACTCCGTGCTCAACTTCGCCAACGCCAACCTGAGCACCATCGCGGCCGGCCGCTTCGTGAGCGTGGCGGCGATGGGCGGCTACAACCTCGCCTTCAGCTCGGTGGTCACGACTCCGACCAGGATCAACCCGATCATCACGCGGGTCATGTTCCCGGTCTTCTCGCGGATGCAGGACGACACAGAGGGCATGGCGCGCACGTTCCTGAAGACGCTCACCCTCACCGGTCTCCTCAGCATCCCTCCGCTGCTCGCGGTGAGCGTCGTCTCACGCGAGTTCGTCGCTGTGGCCTTCGGGCCCAACTGGTCCTGGCTTCCCCCGGTGGTGTCGATCCTCTGCTTCGTGGGGATCCTGCGCTCGGTGGGGAACCCGGTCGGCTTCCTCGTGATGGCCACCGACAACCTGAGGCTCGGACTGCGGATCAACGTCCTGAAGACCAGCGTCACGATTCCACTCATCCTGCTGGGAGCGGCGACGATGGGCGTCACGGGGGCGGCCTACGGGCTGCTCGCTGCGCAGGTCATCGGCTACTTCATCGCCTACCGCGTCGTCAGGGTCGTCCTCGGTGTGACGTTCGTCCGCTACACATGGTCGACCGTCCTGCCCGCTGTTCTCGCGACGCCGATGCTCGTCGTTCTCGTTGTTCTGCAAGCCCTGCTTCCGAACGTCTGGCCGGCCGTCGCCCTGCTCGCCATCAAGGGGGCGGTCTCGGTCGCGGTCCTCCTGGTGACTCTCGGCCTGGCACGAACTCCGGTCATCGTCGAGATCCGGAACCTGGTCCTCCAGCAGCTTCCGAACCGTCGCCCTCGAGCGCGATCAGGGACGGTCGTGATCCTCCCCGTCGTCGAACGGCTGGACGGCACGGGTGGCGCGGTCGCCACCTGGGTGGCGAGAGTGTACGCGCACCTCGACGACTACGTCATCGTGGCGCCGGCGGCTCGGTCCGCTTACGCGGAGGAACTGGCGACCGCCGATCTGCGGAGCTTCGAGAGGCTGCGCCGCATGATCCTGCGCGCGGCCGAGTGGGTGCAGCCGATCACACGGAAGAGCCCGCGCTCCGTCCATGATCGTCTCCTCCTCGGCGGCGGGATCTATCTGCGAGCCGCTGCACCGTGGGTGGATCGAGCGGCTGTGGCCCACATCCACAACAGGCCGCTCTACGCGGCAGCACTCCGACGCCGTGGATTCGAGGGCCGCATCGTCGTCCACATGCACAACGACCTGCACGACTACCTTCCTCCGCGCCGACGAGCAGAGGTGCTCGAGGCCGTCGACGCGTGGCTCTTCTGCAGCGACTATCTCCGCGATCGTGCGATCGACGAATTCGGTCTGACGGAAGCGCAGACGATCTACAACGGCATCGAGACGTCCTCGACCGCAGTGCACGGCCCGAAGCAGGGTCTCGTCTTCGCCGGGAGAGTCGTCGAGGAGAAAGGGGTGCTCGAGGCCATCCAGGTGGTCGAGCATCTCCGACGAGAGTCGGCGGTCACCCTCGACATCTACGGAGGGCCGGGGAACGGCACGAACGACTCGTCCACCGACTACTACGACCTCGTCCTGCGACGGGCGGCGGAACTGAACAGACGGACCGGCCAGGAGGTGGTCCGTCTGCACGGACGGCAGGACCATGCCGACCTGCTCGCGGCTCTCGCGAGTCATTCGGTCTTCGTCTACCCGTGCTCCTGGGAGGAGCCCTTCGGCATGGTCCTCGCGGAGGCGATGTCGGTCGGCACCCCGGTCGTCGCCTACGCGCGGGGCGGCATTCCCGAGGTCGTGGGCGACGTGGGAGTCCTGGTCCCGGGAGATCGCGGTATCGAGGAGTTCGCCCGCTCCGTGGCTGCGCTGCTGCGGAGCTCCGAGTACGACGACATCTGCCGCCGATCGCGAGAGCACGTGAACCGGACGTTGGCCTGGGAATCGATCGCCGAACGGACCCGCTCCTTGGTCGGCGCGGGCCCGGAGGGCCGATCCGGCCCGGTGAGCCCCGGGGGATGAGCAGTCCTCCGGCGACCGGCCCGAGGGCCGGCTGAACGAGCCGACGAACCACCTCGACCGATCACCCGATCACAGAGAAGAGATGCACATGACACGCGGATTCATCACAGTGGCCTTCGGCCCCCAGGAGTACATCGACAACGCCGTCGCTCTGGCGAGAAGCCTCAAGCTGAGCGGAGCGACATCTCCCATCGCCCTCGTCACCGACCGTCCTCCGGAGGCCTTCGACCAGTTCGACCAGGTCATCCGTGTCGAGGACGCGGCTGCTCTCGGCCTGCTCACCAAGCTCCGGATCAACGAGTACAGCCCGTACGACGAGACCGTCTTCATCGATTCGGACTGCCTGGTCGTCCGCAGTCCCGAGTTCCTCTGGGAGCGCTTCGGACGGCATTCGTTCACCATGGTCGGCATCGAGAAGGAGGACGGCGAGTGGTACGGAGCCGACATCGCCGAACTCCGAGACCACTTCGCGATCGACGGTCCGCTCCCGCAGTTCAACTCCGGTCTCATCTACTGGCGGGATGACGAGACCAGCAGGGCCGTCTTCGCCTACGCGCAGTCGCTGTGGCACGACTACGAGAACCTCGGACTCCGGGCGTTCCGCGAGGAGCAGCGTCGAGGGGACGAGCCGCTCTTCAGCATCGCCATGGCTGTCGAGGGAGCCGTGGTCGAATTGGACGACGGGACGATGATGAACACGCCGGTCGGACTCCGCGGCCGCATGCTCGTGGACCTCACATCGAAGCAGTCGCAGTTCCGGAAGGGCTCCCGGTGGGTGAGCCCGGCGATCGTCCACTTCTGCGGGGATTTCCGGCACGGAGGAACCTACCGACGTGAAGCCGAGTACCTCCGTCTCCTGGCGGAGACGAACATCGACGTCGAGACGGCCCGCCGAACGGTGAAGCGCGCGTTCTTCCTGAGGGTGGTCCTCGACGCGGCCGAGGCTCGAGCGGTGCGCCACCGTTCGAGACTTCTGCTGCTGCGCCTGCGGGGTCGTGACGTCGAAGGCGTCATGGATGCCGTGGTGACCCGGTGAGCGGGCCGGCTTCCGCGACCGCACGTCGAGTGTTCTCCTGACGGAGCGGAGCGAGGCCGACGGCAGAGGCCGGTGCTGCGACTGCGATCCGGAGCTCCTCGTCGCGGACCGCCGCAGCGCGGTCCTGCGATCGGGCGCCGGCCCGACGCTCGCCGGGGGCGGGACCGAGTCGCGGACGGCCCAGGGTCGGCCGGACTCCCGCAGGTCGCTCGCAGATCTGCTGCGGACGAGATGCACCCGGGGGAGTCCGGCTCACGAGTAGGGGCGTTCGCGGCGCGGACACCGGTGGTCTCTCTCAGCGGCGCTCATCCAGTACGTCGTCGAGAACGCCCTCGAGTCCTCGGGTGAGGGCCAGGACATCGAACTGCTCGATCGTGCGACGCCGACCGGCCGCACCGAGTCGCGCGGCGAGAACGGGGTCCATCAGGAGGGTCTCGAGGTGCGCGGCGAGACCCTCGACATCGCCTTCCTCCGCGAGAAGGCCCGTCACTCCGTCGACGACCGCTTCCGGCACCCCGCCGTGCCGGTAGGACACGACCGGGACTGAGGCGAGTGCTGCTTCGAGGAACACCATGCCGAATCCTTCGGAGTCTCCGTTCGCAGCTGTCCGAGACGGCGCGGCGAAGACGGTTGCGTGCTGCAGTTCCTCCTCGATCTCCTGCGGGCTGAGCGCTCCGGTGAACCGGACGGACACGCGGAGTCGCTCGGCGCGCACGCGAAGGGCGTCCTCGAGCGGCCCGCTGCCGATGACGACCGTGTCGAAGGCACCGACGCGGTCGGGGAGGAGGGCGAGAGCATCCAGCAGGTCGCTCGCGCCTTTCTTCTCCACCAGCCGTCCGATGAAGACGACCCTCCGTGTGCTCACGTCGAGCGGAGGAGCCGACTCGTCGATCCGATGGCCCCGCAGGGGGATGCCGATCGGCTGCACCAGCACGGACGCGGCGTCCGCACCGCGCGCTGAGGCACGCTCCGCGATGAAGTGCGAAACCGCGACGACTCGGGAGGCGTACCTCAGAGCGTCGGCTTCACGTGCCCTCTGGCGCCGCCCCGCGCGACCCGGCGACTGCTCGATGGTCACGTCGAAGCCGTGAGCGGTGATGACCAGGGGGATGCCCAGTCGGCGAGCGGTCGGCGCAATGATCGCCGCGTCCCACAGGAAATGGGCGTGGAGGAGGTCGGGAGCGATCTGCCGCACGGCGCGGTCGACGCTCCGGGATCGGCGCGTCGTCTCGAAGAGCTTGCGTCGCAGTCGCCCGACGAGCGTCCTGGGGAAGATCGTGACGTCCGAGTCTTCGCGTCGGAGAGGGGAATCGGTCGGGAGCAGACCGAGCGCGCGCGGCTCCCAGCGGGAGAAGGCATCGATCTGGTTCCGGATGAAGGTCTCCGAGCCGGCGAGGAGCTCGGAGCGCCAGACGAGCACGCGCGGTCGATGACGCCGACCCGCTGCCTCGGCGACGACGGACGCCCAGTGAGCCGCGATCCGGCTCTCTCCGAGCTCGTCGCGAACGCGATCGCGGCCGTGCTGGAGGTGCTCGCGGATGCGGGGCTCCAGCACCTGCACGAGTCGATCGGCGAGTGCCGCGCGGTCATCGACGGGGAAGCTCAGAGCGGCACCACGTGCGGTGAGGAACCTGTGGGCGGGGATGTCGCTCACGACGATCGCGGAATCCTCGGCGACGGCTTCCAGCAGGGCGACGGGCATGGCTTCCCAGCGGGAGGGCAGGAGGAGGACCGAGGCTCCGCGCATGAGACCCCGGACCTCGGGATTGGCGAGCCGGCCGACGAACCGGACGCGATCCTCGACCCCCTCGGCGGCGGCCAGCTCCTGGAGTGCGGCGGTCAGAGGCCCGCCTCCGACCAGCGTGAGGGTGCGTCCGGGGAGGACGCTCAGGGATCGGATCGCCGTATCGATCGCCTTCTCGTGCGCATGCCTCGCGACGATGAGGATGTCGACGGGGATCTCCGATGCCCCCTCTCGTCGACCTGGTGCCGGGACCGGATTCTCGATGACCAGACCCTGTCGGACGTCCTTGATCGAATCGCTGACGAAGACCTCCTCGGAGAACCATCGACCCCGCCGAGCGAGCAGGACGAGGAGCCGGGCCGGGAACGGATAGCGCTCGACCGGCCAGTGATGGACCGCGATGATCGGGGTCCGGCGCAGCCCCCGGACCAGGACGGCTCCCGCGATGGCGTAGTGCGTGTGCGCCACGATGACCGCGCTCTCGGCCCGCCCGAGGCCTCGCAGAGCGCGGACGAAGGCGACTGCCTGCTGCAAGGTCCGCGGCCGTTCCGTGGCCAGGAGGTCAGGCGCGGGGAACAGGTCGCTCCCGGACTTGTCGTAGAAGAAGACGGTGCGGACGTCGAACTCCTCGGCGAGGACGCCGTTCATCCATCCAGCCATGGTCTGAGCGCCTGCCGGCTCGAGCTGGGTGACGAGCTGCAGCACGGCGGGACGCGTGGGGGATGTGGGGGACTTCATGGTGATCTCCTGTTCTCGAGCGGAACGATCGGGCTCGAACGCTCGCGACGGATCTGCGCCGGAGGGCGAAGACGCGTCTCCCCCCACGAGACCGACCCTCGATCGGTCGGAACGAGGACCCCCGCTGACTCCAGGCCGGCGAAGCCGACATCCCCGATGGGCCGAAGGTGCTCGCGCAGGAGGGATGCGATCCGCCGGAACCCCGCGGCTGCCGCGAGGGCGTCCACCGTGTAGCGGCGGCCGAGACGTCGGGGCTCCTGAGCGACCCTCCACAGCCACCCCAGGCGGAGTGAGTGGATCACCGCGGGGAAGTACTGCTCGCGGACCGCCATCTGATCCAGCCAGCCGCCGGCTGTGAAGACGACGGCGTCCGGGAGCGCCTCGCGGAGCTCGACCGCGACCCGGTCCTGCAGGCCCGCACCCAACCCGAGGACCACGACGGTGGCGCGGGCGGCGATGAGCCGCGACGGGTCTCTCCTCAGCGCCTGCAACTGGTCGAAGCCGTCGGCGGTGAAGACGGTCCCGGGCAGACGCAGTGCCGCCCTCTCAGCCACTCCCGCGACGCCGCCGATCAGTGCGAGGCGCGACTCCGGCTTCAGCTCGAGGTACCGCGGGATCGTGAGGTCGGCGGACGATCGGCCGACGTGGATCCCGTGCGCCCGGAGGAGGGCTTGCAGCAGCGTCCCATCGACGGCGACGATCGACGCCCGGCTCAGAGCGTCCCAATCCGCATGCAGGACCGACCAGTGATTGAGCCAGGTCACGGCCAGACCTGACCTCTCGGATTCGTCAGCGATGGCGGCGGCGACACGGGCGGGATGCCTCCACGCCATCGGGAGGCTGCTCTCTGAGCGAGCGAGGACCACGAGCACTCCGTTCTCAGTTGTACGACGGGACTCGCGTGGCCCGACGACGTATCGCCGCCCACCAGTCGTCGGCCGTCGAGGTGATCGCCACACCGAGGAAGTGCGCGAGGAGGAGCGGCCGCGTCTGGCCGGGGAACATGCGCGCCAGATGCACGTTGCGGCGGAGCTTGCGACGCTGGCGGGGAGTCAGACGACCCGAGTACGTGGAGATGTAGTGCTCGATCCCCTGGGCCCGGCGCTCTCCGCGGGAGGAGAGGTGCTCGGCGCCGACGATCGACTGCACGACCAGACTCGAGCGCACGACCGAGTACCGGAGACCTGCGTCGAGGAAGCGGACGAGGAAGTCGAGGTCGTTGTAGACCCACATGTCCCGGTCGAATCCGGCTATGGCTTCGAAGGCGTCCCGGTCGATCAGCATGTTGCTGCCCGTGACACCGGGATTGTCGGCGAGGACGTCGTTCGCCGAGCGCCCGGGCTCGGCGCGCCAGTTGTCCTCCCTGCGCGTCCCTGCTCTCTCCAGGGCTCCCCATGTCACGACGAGTTCGGCTCCCGAGCGCACTCTCTCCGCCGTCGCTGCGCGGAGGAAGTCCGGCCTCCAGTAGTCGTCGTCGTCGAGGAATGCGAGCAGGTCGGTGTCGGCCTCTCGCGCTCCGCGATTGCGGGAAGCGGCCGCCCCCTTGACGGGCTCCTCCGACGCATCGCAGTAGACGAGCTCGATCCCACGGTGACGCAGGGAATCCACCAGCTCGGCCGTGGTCTGCGAGCCGGTGTCGTCGACGACGACGACCTTCTGAGGTGCCAGGGTCTGCTCGAGAACAGAGACGATCGCCGGGAGCAGCGACTCGTCCCGACGATGGGTGGGGATGATGCAGGTGATCGTCGGCCGGATCGCACCAGGCCGCTGTCCTTGATCGAGCGAGGATCGGTGGGCGCTCATCGGACGAGGCCCCTCTCCGTCAGGTCGCGGAGGAAACGGTCGATGTCGTGGATCGCACGGTCCTCCTCGACCCGGAAGATCTCGGACATCGCTCGACCGAGCGACGCAAGAGTCCGCGGCTCGTCGAGGAGGAGCCAGAGTGAGAAGGCGGAGTCGCGCAGGAGCACCGGCACCGGATCACGCGAGGACGCCAGATCGACGACGAGGGCGCTCTGCTCGCCGATGGACCACGCGGAGGACTCCGAGCGCCTGAACACGTCGGGGGGTGCGCTGAGAGGGCTCGACCCGCTCGTGCGGGTCGGCACACCGGAGGCCGAGGGGAGACGAGCCACGAGGGCTCGCGACGGTCCCGACCGGCGATCCGAGTCCCGCGCTGCATCGGGCACCTCGAACGACGACGTCGAGCCGGGGGTCGGATCGTTGACGGTGCGCCGCTCGGCGAGGAAGACACGAAGCGCGGTCGGAAGCGCACGGACGGCTCGGAGGAGCCTGCTCCCTCGTGCCCACGTGATCCCGAGGAGCGTGTCGGGCGTGCCGGGGTGATCGAGGAGCAGATCCTGCCGCGACGGGAAGAGCGCTCGCCAGGCCAGACCGGGGCGCTGCAAGGGTCGTGTCCGGGCGATGAGAAGCAGCCAGCTCGCCGAGCGGCTCGCCTGTGCCGTCTGCACCGACCAGAGGAGATAGTCGTGGCTCGGAGTGGCGGGCCGAGGCACGTCGAGACCGAGCATCTCGAAGAAGGGCTGCAACGGCTCGACGGACCCGAAGAGCCGGGCGAGCTCGACGAGAGAGCAGGTGAGAGGTCCGCTATCGGGAGCCTCGCGCATCCTCCGCACCAGCTCGAGAAGCTCGGCTCGATGGGCTTCGTCCGTCGGGGAGCGCAAGGCGTGCAACGCGCTGATCAGGATGCTCGACTCGCGATCGGCGCACTGGAGGATGCGAGAGCCGACGATGAGAGAGGTCCGCCTGCTCCACAGGAGATCGAAGGTCGTGGACTGGTCGCGGAAGAGACCGGGGAAAGTGGTGTGCACATCGATGTCGCACGGCCAGGACGGATGGATGTACGAGGTCGAATGCGTGACGAAATTCGATTGAGCGAGTGTGGCCGGTCTTCTCGCCCATCCTTTCGATTGCAGGACGCGAATGAAGTCGGCACTGCGCGCCGGCTCGAGGAAGACGTCGACATCGCCGTAGGAGCGAGGCGTTCGCAGTCCGTGCGAATTGCTCACCGGACCTTTGATGAAGAGGGCTCTCATCCCGTTCCGCTCGGCGAGGTCAGCGACGAGCGAGTGGGCGAGCTCCGCATGCAGGGGAGCCGGAAACGGCCTGTCCGGACCCGAGACGTCCGACCCCGGGCGTCCGGTGCCGGGCGTGACGGCCTGCGCGGACGGCGAGATCCGGCCTCGCTGACGGTCGCCGATCCGCTCCGCGCAGGGCGACTGCGACTCGGAGCGCAAAGGGGGCGTGTTCACCCGAGGGACGCTATTAGCGCCCTCTCCTCAGTCGCGAAGCTTGCGCATTCCGTGGCACGAGTCGGCGATACTCGTCATTCGGCACCGCCGTGCGCGCTTGAGAACGCGCCATTGATGCTTGTTCCCGGAAAGCCTGGAATAGTTGCTCGGTTATCTCGCGACTCGACGACTAACCCGGGAAGTGTGCGGCGTCCCTCTTATCGCGAGACTGAGCGCGGTGGTCGCAATCGGACATCTCGGCTCTGATGCCGGGGGCGCGTTGCGTGCGCCGGTCAGGTCGAGGGCGTCGCGGCGGCTCGCCCCACCAGAAGGCGGGCCGGGGTTCGAGTCGGAGCCGGACTGGCGTGGCCGGAGCCGCCCGGCGGATGGTCCCGTATCATCGACCCGTTATGGCACGCATCTACGACTGCTCCGTCGACACGGACCTCCTCACCGGCACCCGGCTCGCGCGAACGGCGATCGGACGCGGTGAGCTCGTCGTGCTGCCGACCGACACGGTCTACGGAGTCGCGGCGAACGCCTTCGACGCCGCCGCCGTGCAGCGCCTGCTCGACGCGAAGGGGCGGACGAGGCAGTCGCCTCCTCCCGTCCTGATCGGCGATGTCGCCGCGCTCGACGCTCTCGCCGAGAACGTGCCGGAGCCCGTGCGCGAGCTCGCGAAGGCGTTCTGGCCCGGTGGGCTCACGATCGTGCTGCACGCCCAGCCGTCTCTCGTCTGGGACCTGGGGGAGACCAAGGGCACCGTCGCGCTGCGCATGCCGAACAACCCCGTCACGCTCGAGCTCCTCGCCGAGACCGGCCCGCTCGCCGTCTCCTCCGCGAACAAGACCGGTCGTCCCTCCGCCACCACCGCTCAGGAGGCCTTCGAGCAGCTGGGCGATGCGGTCGACGTCTACCTCGACGCGGGTGCCGCGGGCACCGGCTACACCGAGCGCCCCGCCGGAGCCAGCGAGTCGTCCACGATCGTCGACGCCACCGCTCTGAGCTTCGAGGGCGGCACACTGCGCATCCTGCGCCAGGGCGTCGTGTCGGCGCAGAGCATCCGCGACGTCATCGGGGACCTGCTGCCCGACGAGTCAGCGGAGGCCACTTCCGCTCCGGCGGTCGCCGAGGCAGAGAGCACGGGGGAGTCGTTCGACGCCTCGCTGCCGATGGAGCCCGAGGCCGAGCAGCCCGCGCCCTCCGCCCGGCCCGACTGGGCCTCCGGTGCGCGCCTGCAGGACGAGCCGGCGGCGAGCGGCACCGCGCGCCCCGACTCCGCCCCGGGTGAGTAGCCCGTGATCGCCTTCGTCCTGGTCTCGCTCGCGTGCGCGGGCGTGACCTTCGCGCTCTCGTTCATCATCTGGAAGCTCGCACTCAGGTTCAAGCTCTACCCGAAGATCAGGGTTCGCGACGTCCACACGCGGCCCACGCCGCGCCTGGGCGGGATCGCGATGTTCCTCGGGATGGTCGTCTCGTTCGGCATCGCCTCGCAGGTGCCGTACTTCCGTCTCGTCTTCGCGAATCCCGAGCCGATCCTCGCGATCCTCGGCGCCAGCCTCCTGATCGTGCTGATCGGCGTGGCGGACGACATCTGGGACCTCGACTGGACGACGAAGCTCGCCGGTCAGCTCATCGCCGCCGGCCTGATCGCCTGGAAGGGCGTGCAGATCGTCTCGCTGCCGATCGGCGGCCTCACGGTCGGCTCGCCCTGGATGTCGCTGATCATCACCGTGCTGGCCATCGTCCTCGTCACCAACGCCCTCAACTTCATCGACGGGCTCGACGGACTCGTGGCCGGAGTCGCCCTGATCGCGAACGGCGTCTTCTTCCTCTACAGCTACCTCCTGGTCCAGCGCACCTCGCCGACGGACTACTTCAACCTCGCCTCGCTCATCGCGGTGGTGCTGGTCGGGGCGTGCGCCGGCTTCCTGCCGATCAACTGGCGCCCCGCGCGCATGTTCATGGGCGACGGGGGAGCGCTGCTCGTCGGCATGCTCATGGCCACCGCCGCCGTCGCGGTCACCGGTCAGATCGACCCGGCGCAGCTAAAGGCCAAGGAGCTGCTCCCGGCGTTCATCCCCATCATCCTGCCGTTCGCGATCCTGATCGTGCCGCTGATGGACTTCGGCCTCGCCGTGTTCCGCAGGCTCCGCGCCGGCAAGTCGCCCTTCAGCGCGGACCGCAAGCACCTGCACCACCGGCTCCTCGACATGGGCCACTCGCACCTGCACGCGGTCCTCATCTTCTACTCCTGGACGGCCGTCATCGCCTTCGGCTGCCTCCTGATCTTCGTCGTCGACGTGATCTGGATCCCGCTGGCGTTCCTCGGCGTCGGCCTCGTCGCCTGCACGGTCGTCACCCTCGCGCCTCTGAGCCGCCGCAAGCGGCTCGAAGCCGCCGCGCAGTCGGCGGAGGCGTCCCCCGTCCTCGATCCCCTCGACCGCGCGTCCGCAGCGGACCCGGTCGACCCTCCGGTCGGCCTGCCGCTCGGCCGGGACACCGCAGCGCCCTCGACGGCGCGGAAGGAAGCATCATGACCGGAGACATCCCGGCCACCACCCGCCCCCAGCCCGCCTCGGTGCCGATCCTGCGCCGCACGCTCGTGCTCGGCGGCGCGTTCATCGCCGCCCTCGCCGTGGTCGGCGCGATCGTCGGCGCCCTCGTCGCCGGAGGAGAGGGCGCGATCGGCGCGCTCGTCGGAGCGCTCATCGGCGGAGTGATGGTCGCGCTCACGGCGGTGAGCATCCTGGTCGCCAACCGGCTCGACATCGGCGGCTTCTTCGCCGTCGTGCTCGGCATGTGGCTGGCGAAGTTCGTGCTCTTCGTCATCGCCGCCCTGGTCCTCCGCGACCAGCCGTGGCTGAACAGCACGGCCATGTTCGTGACGATCATCGTCGCGGTGCTCGGCTCGCTCGCGATCGACGTCCTCGTGGTGTCGCGCTCGCGGATGCCGAACGTGAGCGACATCGCCAGGTGAACGCCGCCCGTGTGCTTTCTGAGAGCGACACGATTCGGCTCTCAGGCCGTTCTGTTGCTACAGTAGGGACGAATCCGCAGGCGAACGTGTGCCCGTCCTCAGGTCGTCTCATCGTTGATGTCGGTTGTCGAGTACGAACGCCGTCCGAGCGGAAAGACCCCCACCTTTCGTCGTCGCGAGAGCGTTGTGTCCGAATGATGAAGATCATCCGGCTGCCGCGTGCCACGCCCCGAATTCCAGGAGCTAGCGCTGTTTGCTAACGCTGTGACCCTGTTGGTCTCTGCCTCGACCGGTGAGAGTGACTTCCACACCCCGTCGATCTCGGAGTTCTTCCCGCCCGGTTTCCTCTTCGAGGGAACCCCTTTCGAGATCAACCGCGTCATGCTGGTCCGCTTCATCGCGGTCATCGCGCTGATGCTGTTCTTCTGGCTCGGAACGCGCAAGATGCGCATCGTGCCGGGACGTTTCCAGAGCATCGTCGAGATGGCCTTCGACTTCGTGCGCGTCACGATCGCCAAGGACATCCTCGGCGAGAAGGACGCCCGTCGCTTCCTCCCGATCCTCGTCACGATCTTCTTCGCGATCATCGCGATGAACCTCACGGGAATCGTGCCGTTCCTCAACATCGCGGGAACGTCGGTCGTCGGGATGCCGCTCTTCCTCGGTCTCGTGGCCTACGTCACGTTCATCTACGCCGGCATCAAGGACCGCGGGATGGGCTTCTTCAAGAACGCCCTGTTCCCGCCCGGAGCGCCGTTCCTGATCTACTTCATCCTCACGCCGATCGAGCTCCTGCAGACGTTCATCATCCGTCCGCTCTCGCTCGCCCTGCGACTCGTGATGAACATGATCGTCGGCCACCTCCTGCTGGTGCTGTGCTTCTCGGCCACGCAGTTCTTCCTCTTCAGCTCGCAGGTCGACCCGGGCTTCAAGCTCTTCGGTGTCGTGACCTTCGCCTTCGGAGGCGCCTTCACGCTCTTCGAGCTGCTCGTCGCCGTCCTCCAGGCGTACATCTTCACTCTCCTCGCAGCGGTCTACATCCAGTTGGCCGTCGCCGAGGAGCACTGACACCACAACTCACGGGCTCCCACCCGTTCACACGATCACCCCACTGAAAGGACCCACTCGTGGACTCAGTCACCGTTCTCGCCGAACTCACCGGCAACATCGCGACGGTCGGTTACGGCCTCGCAGCGATCGGCCCCGGCATCGGTGTCGGCATCGTCGCGGGCAAGACCGTCGAGGCCATGGCGCGCCAGCCCGAGATGGCCGGCCGCCTCCAGACCACGATGTTCCTCGGCATCGCGTTCACCGAGGTGCTCGCCCTCATCGGCCTCGCCACCTACTTCATCTTCGCGGCGTAGTCGTGTTCAGCACCGCTGTGAACATCGCTGCGGAAGAAGGTGACGTCCCCGAGGTCATTCTGATCCCGGAGTTCTACGACTTCTTCTGGTCGGGGGTGATCTTCCTCATCCTCCTGTTCTTCTTCTGGAAGCTGGTTCTGCCGCGCATCCAGAAGATGCTCGACGCGCGGTCCGCCGCCATCGAGGGGAACATCGCCAAGGCCGACGAGGCTCAGCGACAGGCGGAAGCCGCTCTCGAGAAGTACACGGCCCAGCTCGCGGAAGCGCGTGCCGAGGCCGGAGTCATCCGCGAGAAGGCGAACGCCGACGGCAACGCGATCGTGGCGGCGAAGAAGGAGCAGGCTCAGGCCGAGGCCGAGCGCATCCTGCACAACGCGCACGCCCAGATCGAGGCGGACCGCCAGTCCGCTGTCGTCGCTCTGCGCTCCGAAGTCGGAACCCTCGCCATCGATCTCGCCTCCGGCGTGATCGGCGAGAGCCTCAACGACGACGCGAAGGCGTCCGCCATCGTGGACCGCTTCCTCGCCGACCTCGAGGCCTCGGAGAAGGCGAACAGCTGATGGGGAGCGCGTCACGACAGGCTCTGGCCGCCGCGAAGGCGGAGCTCTCCGCCTTCAACGGCCACGTGTCGCTCGAGGCGGCTCAGCAGCTCTTCGAAGCGGCCCGGGTCATCGACTCGCAGGCGCAGCTTCGCTCGGCCCTCTCGGACCCGAGCGTCGAGGCGGCGAGCAAGCGTGCCCTCGTGGCCCGCGTGTTCGCCCCCTTCGACGTCGCTGCCAAGCGCCTGCTCACCGTCATCGCCGGCCACCGCTGGTCGAGCCCGAGCGACCTCGTCGCCGGGATCGAGGAGGTGGGGGTCCGTGCGATCGCCTCCTCCGCACCCGAGGGCGTCTCGATCGAGCGCGAGCTGCAGATGTTCGGCGCGGTCGTCTCGTCCGACGCCGGACTCGAGCTGGCACTCGGCAGCAAGCTCGCCGCCGCCGACTCGAAGGTGTCGCTCATCCAGCGACTCCTCGAGGGCAAGGCGTCGGCCGAGACGCTGGCGATCCTCCGGCAGCTGATCGCGCACCCGCGCGGTCGCCGCGTGCCCGAGCTCGTCCGCTTCGCCGCCGGCGTGGTCGCCGACCAGGGCGGCTTCACCATCGCCACGGTCTCGGTCGCCTCGCCGCTCGCTCCGCACCAGCTCGACCGTCTGCGGTCCGCGCTCTCGCGGCAGTACGACCGTCCGGTCTCCGTCAACATGCTCGTCGACCCCTCCCTCCTGGGCGGGATGCGGCTGCAGGTCGGCGACGAGGTCATCGACGGGACCGTGTCCGCACGGCTCTCCGACCTGAAGCTCCAGCTCGCGTCCTGACGGGCGCACGTATCCTCAGGGGGCGGCTCGCGCCACTCCCGCTCCCCGCACCATCCAGGTCAGGCCCCGACGACCTCTTCGGCTCGCACGGACCCAACGAATAGGAATTCCCATGGCAGATATCACCATCAGCCCGGATGAGATCCGCGACGCGCTGAAGGACTTCGTCTCGTCGTACGAGCCGGGCAAGGCCTCCACCACCGAGGTCGGCTACGTCATCGACGCCGCCGACGGCATCGCCCACGTCGAGGGACTCCCCGGCGTCATGGCCAACGAACTCATCCGCTTCTCGAACGGCGTCCTGGGCCTGGCCCAGAACCTCGACGAGAACGAGATCGGCGTCGTCGTCCTCGGCGAGTTCTCCGGCATCGAGGAGGGCATGGAGGTCACCCGCACCGGCGAGGTCCTCTCCGTCCCCGTCGGCGACGGCTACCTCGGCCGCGTGGTCGACCCGCTCGGCAACCCGATCGACGGACTCGGCGAGATCGCCTCCGAGGGCCGCCGCGCCCTCGAGCTCCAGGCTCCCGGCGTCATGTCCCGCAAGTCGGTCCACGAGCCGCTCCAGACCGGCATCAAGGCCATCGACGCGATGATCCCCGTCGGCCGCGGCCAGCGTCAGCTGATCATCGGCGACCGCCAGACCGGCAAGACGGCCATCGCGATCGACACGATCATCAACCAGAAGGCCAACTGGGAGTCGGGCGACACCAACAAGCAGGTGCGCTGCATCTACGTCGCCATCGGCCAGAAGGGCTCGACCATCGCCTCGGTGAAGGGCGCGCTCGAGGACGCCGGAGCCATGGAGTACACGACGATCGTCGCGTCCCCGGCCTCCGACCCCGCCGGCTTCAAGTACCTCGCCCCCTACACCGGCTCGGCCATCGGCCAGCACTGGATGTACGGCGGCAAGCACGTCCTGATCATCTTCGACGACCTGTCGAAGCAGGCCGAGGCTTACCGCGCCGTGTCGCTCCTCCTGCGCCGCCCGCCGGGACGCGAGGCCTACCCGGGTGACGTCTTCTACCTGCACTCCCGTCTGCTGGAGCGCTGCGCGAAGCTGTCCGACGAGCTCGGCGCCGGATCGATGACGGGCCTCCCGATCATCGAGACCAAGGCGAACGACGTCTCGGCGTACATCCCGACCAACGTGATCTCGATCACCGACGGCCAGATCTTCCTGCAGTCCGACCTCTTCAACGCGAACCAGCGTCCCGCGGTCGACGTGGGCATCTCGGTCTCGCGAGTCGGCGGCGACGCCCAGGTCAAGTCGATCAAGAAGGTCTCGGGAACGCTCAAGCTCGAGCTCGCCCAGTACCGCTCGCTCGAGGCCTTCGCGATGTTCGCGTCCGACCTCGACGCGGCGTCTCGTCGTCAGCTCGCCCGTGGTGCGCGCCTGACCGAGCTGCTCAAGCAGCCGCAGTACTCGCCGTACCCCGTGGAGGAGCAGGTCGTCTCGATCTGGGCCGGCACGAACGGCAAGCTCGACGAGGTGCCCGTCCCCGACGTGCTCCGCTTCGAGCGCGAGCTGCTCGACTACCTGGGCCGCAACACGCAGGTCCTCTCCACGCTGCGCGACACCAACGTGCTCTCGGACGACGTCGTCGCCGAGCTGTCCCGTGCCGTCGACGGTTTCAAGCTCGAGTTCCAGACCGGTGAGGGCAAGCCGCTCGCCTCGGTCGGGCGCGAGGAGCACCAGGCGATCTCGGCCGACGAGGTCGGCCAGGAGAAGATCGTCAAGGGCCGTCGCTAACAGCGGCACCCCGGCGATTCGTCACACAAGGACTACAGGAGACACATGGGAGCGCAACTTCGGGTCTACCGGTCGAAGATCCGTTCGGCCCAGACGACCAAGAAGATCACTCGGGCCATGGAGCTGATCTCGGCCTCGCGCATCCAGAAGGCGCAGAACCGCGTCGCCGCCGCGGCTCCGTACTCGAACGCCATCACGCGGGCCGTGTCGGCCGTCGCGACCTACTCGAACGTCGAGCACCCGCTCACGACCGAGCGCGAGAAGCTCGACACGGCCGCGATCGTGATCTTCACCTCCGACCGCGGACTCGCAGGAGCCTTCTCCTCGAGCGTGCTCAAGGAGGCGGAGGAGCTGGCCTCGCTGCTGCGCAGCGAGGGCAAGGAGGTCGTCTTCTACCTGGTCGGCCGCAAGGCGAACGCGTACTTCTCGTTCCGGAAGCGCCCCAGCGTGCGCGTCTGGACCGGAGGAACCGACCAGCCTGTGTTCGAGACGGCCAAGGAGATCGCCGACGCGGTCGTCGAGTCGTACAACCTCGATGACGAAGAGGGCGGCGTGGACGAGATCCACCTCGTGTACAACCGCTTCGTCAGCATGGTGACCCAGCAGCCGACGGTCGTCCGTCTGCTGCCGCTCGAGGTCGTCGAGGGCGCGGAGGACCAGAACAGCGATCTCTACCCGCTGTACGAGTTCGAGCCGGACCCCGAGACGGTCCTCGACCGCCTCCTCCCGGTCTACGTCGAGAGCCGCATCTTCAACGCGATGCTGCAGTCGGCGGCGTCGGAGCACGCAGCGCGTCAGAAGGCGATGAAGTCGGCGAGCGACAACGCCGACACGCTGATCAAGACCTACACGCGTCTCGCCAACAACGCCCGCCAGACCGAGATCACGCAGCAGATCGCGGAGATCGTCGGCGGCGCGGACGCCCTGTCGTCCGCCAAGTAGACGGCTCTCCTCCCCAGACACGAAACTCCGCGCCCCGGGTGCGGTGAGACCAAGAAGGAAGAAGCAATGACACTGACCGCACCTGAGGCGGCGACCGGGACGTCGGGCGGGGCCATCGGCCGCATCGCCCGCGTCACCGGCCCCGTCGTTGACATCGAGTTCCCCCACGACGCGATCCCCGAGGTCTACAACGCGCTCTACACGCACGTCGAGGTCGAGGGCGTCTCGAGCAAGCTGACCTTCGAGGTCGCGCAGCACCTGGGCGACGACCTCGTCCGCGCCATCTCGCTCAACCCGACCGACGGACTCGTCCGCGGTCAGGAGGTCCACGACACCGGCCTGCCGATCTCGGTCCCCGTCGGCGACGTGACCAAGGGCAAGGTCTTCAACGTCATCGGAGAGGTTCTCAACGCCGACGCCGATGGCAAGATCAACGGCGAGTCGTTCGAGATCACCGAGCGCTGGCCCATCCACCGCAAGCCGCCGGCGTTCGACCAGCTCGAGTCGAAGACCGAGCTGTTCGAGACCGGCATCAAGGTCATCGACCTCCTCACCCCGTACGTGCAGGGCGGCAAGATCGGCCTGTTCGGCGGAGCGGGCGTCGGCAAGACCGTCCTCATCCAGGAGATGATCCAGCGCGTCGCACAGGACCACGGTGGAGTGTCCGTGTTCGCCGGTGTCGGCGAGCGCACCCGCGAGGGTAACGACCTCATCGCCGAGATGGAGGAGGCGGGCGTCTTCGACAAGACCGCCCTCGTCTTCGGCCAGATGGACGAGCCGCCGGGCACCCGCCTCCGCGTCGCCCTGTCGGCGCTCACGATGGCGGAGTACTTCCGCGACGTGCAGAAGCAGGACGTGCTGCTCTTCATCGACAACATCTTCCGCTTCACGCAGGCCGGCTCGGAGGTGTCGACCCTGCTGGGCCGCATGCCCTCCGCGGTGGGCTACCAGCCGAACCTCGCCGACGAGATGGGTGTGCTCCAGGAGCGCATCACGTCGACCCGTGGACACTCGATCACCTCGCTGCAGGCGATCTACGTGCCCGCGGACGACTACACCGACCCGGCGCCGGCGACCACGTTCGCGCACCTCGACGCCACCACCGAGCTCTCGCGCGAGATCGCGTCGAAGGGCCTGTACCCGGCCGTCGACCCGCTGACGTCGACCTCGCGGATCCTCGACCCCCGCTACCTGGGCGCCGACCACTACCGCGTGGCGACGAACGTGAAGCAGATCCTGCAGAAGAACAAGGAGCTGCAGGAGATCATCGCGATCCTCGGTGTCGACGAGCTCTCCGAAGAGGACAAGATCACGGTGTCGCGTGCGCGCCGCATCCAGCAGTTCCTCTCGCAGAACACCTACATGGCGAAGAAGTTCACCGGTGTCGAGGGATCGACCGTGCCGCTGAAGGACACGATCGAGTCGTTCGACGCGATCACCAAGGGCGAGTTCGACCACGTGGCCGAGCAGGCGTTCTTCAACGTCGGCTCGATCTCGGACGTCGAGGAGAAGTGGGTCCAGATCCAGAAGGAGAACGGCTGATCATGGCCGGGACCCTGAAGGTCAGCGTCGTCTCCGCCAACGCGGAGGTGTGGTCGGGAGAGGCGAAGCAGCTCACGGCCCGCACCGTCGAGGGCGAGATCGGAATCCTGGCCGGACACGAGCCGCTGCTCGCGATCCTCGCCACGGGCGAGGTCCGCGTCACCGCGGTCGACGGCACGCGCATCACCGCGCAGGCCGATGACGGATTCCTGTCCGTCGAGAACGACGTCGTCACCGTCGTCGCCCGCGAGGCGGCGCTCGTCTGAGACACCGCCGCTCACCGCGGCACCGGAGGGGCCGGGCGATCATCACGATCGCCCGGCCCCTCCGTCGTGCGCCCTGCGTGGTGCGAGCAACCGAAGGAGAACCGTGCACGTCCTGCTGCCGCCGTCCGAGACCAAGCGCCCCGGGGGCGCCACCGTGTTCGCCCTCGAGGCGCTCGCGTTCCCGGAGCTCTCGTCGCTCCGACGCGAGCTGCGCGACGCGCTGGTGGAGCTCTCGGCCGATCCCGAGGCGTCGGCCCGGGCTCTGAAGCTCAGCCCGCGGCAGACCGGGGAGATCGAGCGCAACGCAGAGCTCCCCCTCGCACCGGCGATGCCGGCGATCGACCGCTTCGACGGAGTCCTCTACGACTCGCTCGGGGCGGCGACGCTCGACGCAGCGGAGCGGTCGTTCCTGGCGCGGACGGTCCTCATCCAGTCGGCGCTGTGGGGCCCGGTCGCCGCGCTGGATCCGATCCCCGCCTACCGGTTGTCGCACGACTCCCGGATCCCGGGGAAGCCGCTCAGGCGGTGGTGGGCCGGGTCGGCGGGCGCGGCACTGTCCTCGCTCGAGGGTCTGGTGCTCGATCTCCGGAGCGAGGCCTACGCGGCCCTCGGCCCGCTGGCGAGCGGCGAGGGCCGGTTCTTCGTCCGGGTGCGCTCGCGCGGCGCGGACGGGGTCCTCCGCAACCTGAACCACTTCAACAAGCAGAGCAAGGGGCTCTTCGTGCGGGCCCTCGCGGAGGACGCCGTCGCGACCGACTCGCTCACGGAGCTCTCGAGGTGGTCGGCGGGCAGAGGGTTCGAGCTCTCCCTGAACGAGTCGACCGGTGAACTGGATCTGGTGGTCCCCGAGGCCTGACTCAGGCGACCGCGCGGAAGCAGCCCCTGACGTGGTCGTCGACGATGCCGGCCGACTGCTGCAGCGCGTACATGGTGGTCGGGCCGACGAAGCGGAACCCGGCCTTCCGGAGCGCTCGGGAGAGAGCGAGCGAGGACGCGGTCCTCGTGGGGATCTGATCGACGGAGACCGGTGCCGATGCCGTGCGCTCGTCGCGGACCGACCAGACCAGACGATCCAGTGCGCCCTCGCCGTCGCGCTCCCGCAACGCCACGACGGCCTGGGCGTTCCCGATCGTCGCGATGATCTTGGCGCGGTTGCGGATGATGCCGGTGTCGTCCATCAGCCTCTCGACGTCGTCGCCGTCCATCCGGGCCACGACGTCCGGCTCGAAGTCGTGGAAGACCTGTCGGAACCTCGGCCTCTTGCGGAGGATCGTGATCCAGGACAGACCGGCCTGGAATCCCTCGAGGCAGATCTTCTCGAAGAGCGGGCGGTCGCCGTGGAGCGGGAAGCCCCACTCCTCGTCGTGGTAGCGGCGGTACTCCCGGTCCTCGCCCGACCAGGTACAGCGGAGGAGGCCGTCCTCGCCGAGGAGGACGCCGTCGGGCGTCGTCATCGGTGCGGGATCCCCTCGTGATCGAGCAGCCAGGCCTTCGTCGGGACGCCTTCGCCGCCGCTGTAGCCCGTGATGCGTCCGTCGCCCGCGAGCACGCGGTGGCAGCCGATGATGATCGGGATCGGATTGCGGCCGACGGCCCCTCCGATCGGGCGGCCCGCTCGAAGGCGCCCGGTGGCGGCGCCCAGGGCCCCGTACGAAGTGATCTCCCCCCAGCCCAGACCCTGCAGCGCGCGCCAGATCTCGAGCTGGAACACCGTGCCGCGCAGGCTCAGAGGCAGATCGAAGGTCTTGCGGGTTCCGGTGAAGTACTCGTCGAGCTGGGTCACGGCCGCGTCGAGGACGGGATCGTCCGACTCGCGGAGGTGGTCGTGCGGGAGCTCGTCGGATCTCGCGATCGCGAGCGACACGACGGACTCGCCGTCGCCGCCCACCTCGATCCTGCCGAGCGGGCTCGTCGTGCGGCGGACGAGGAGGGGAGTCGTTCTCATGCCACGAGAGTACCGACGGGTCCCCGTCGCGACCGGCGGGAATCGGACATCGGTGCACAGGTCGAGCAGAGAGCGGGTGGGGAGGAGCCAGGGTGGTTCGGGGTGGCACCGCGCACGGTCGCCGGAGACGAGGGCGCGGCGGCCGGCCGGGACTCCTCCACAGGAGCGCCTTCGGCCGGGCCGTCTTCGGAGGCGGCCGAGCGCTCCAGCGGCGCCGCGTCCGGACCGCCACTCTGCAGCCATGACTCTCCACGACACGACCGCCTCCCTCCTCCACCGCCGGACCCTCGCGCAGGTGCCGCGACTCGTCGGCTTCCGTCCTCGCGAGAGCGTCGTCCTGCTGCCGGTGCGGGACGGGTCGACGACCGGAGCCCTCCGCTTCGACCTGCCGCACGGAGACCCTGTGCCGTCGGTCGGGGCGTTCCTCGGCGCGCTCGGACGGTTCGGTCGGGCGGACTCGGTCGTCGCCGTCGTCTACACCTCGAGCGCGCGCAGAGGGGAGGGAGTCGCGGCAGCGCTTCGCGGACGTGCCCGGGAGCTGTCGGTCGACGTCGTCCAGGTGCTCGACGCCGAGAACGATCCGCCCGGCGGGTCCTCCGAAGGTGCGATCGCCGCGGCGCCGGAGCAGGCGCGATCGGTCTCGGAGCACGTCGACGCACTGCTCGACCGTCATCCTCGGGCGGAGCTGCCCGCACGCCTCCGGGGCAGCGTCGACGGACTGCTGCGGCGGACCGCGGAGGGCGGCGCTCGCCTCCCGAGACCTGCTCTGACGGCCGCGCTGATCGTCAGTGCGCAGCGGCCCGGCTGGATCGGCCACGCCCTGTCGCTGGTCTCCCAGCCGCGTGGGGTGCCCCCGCGGGCCGCGCTGCTCTCGGCGATCGCCCTCGTCTCGGCGGTGGCCGAGCTCACCCCGAGGACCGAGCGGGCAGCGGTGCTCGTCCTGCTCGCCGTCCTGCACTGGTCCACCGGCGATGCCGAGGAGGCCGCCCGCGTGGCAGGGGAGGCGCGGCGGACGGATCCGCACGAGGAGAGCGCACGGCGACTGCTCGCAGCACTCGGACGCGGGGAGCGCGCACCGTGGCTGGTCGGGCAGGAGCGCGCCGCGTGACCCCGCGGCGCGCTCGTCGCTCAGAGCCGCGACCAGGCCTCCGTGAGGACGCCGCGCAGGATCTGCTCGATCTCGTCGAACTCCTTCGGACCGACGGTGAGCGGTGGTGCGAGCTGCACCACCGGGTCGCCGCGGTCGTCGGCGCGGCAGTACAGGCCGGCGTCGAAGAGCGCTTTCGACAGGAACCCGCGGAGCAGGCGCTCGGACTCGTCCTCGTCGAAGGTCTCCTTCGTCGCCTTGTCCTTCACGAGCTCGATGCCGAAGAAGTACCCTGCTCCGCGCACATCGCCGACGATCGGCAGGTCGAGCAGCTTCTCGAGCGTCGAGCGGAACACGGGCGAGTTCTCGCGGACGCGCTCGTTGAGCTTCTCCTCCTCGAAGATGTCGAGGTTCTCGAGCGCGACCGCCGCCGAGACCGGATGCCCGCCGAAGGTGTAGCCGTGCGGGAACGACACCTGGCCGTGCCGGAAGGGCTCGTAGATGCGGTCGCTGACGATGGTGGCTCCGATGGGGGAGTAGCCGCTCGTCATCCCCTTCGCGCAGGTGATCATGTCGGGGACGTAGCCGTACTCGTCGCACGCGAACATGTGGCCGATCCGGCCGAAGGCGCAGATCACCTCGTCCGAGACGAGCAGGACGTCGTGGCGGTCGCAGATCTCGCGCACGCGCTGGAAGTAGCCGGGAGGGGGCGGGAAGCAGCCGCCGGAGTTCTGCACCGGCTCCAGGAACACCGCGGCGACCGTGTCCGGACCCTCGAACTCGATCATCTCCTCGATCCTGTCGGCGGCCCACACGCCGAACGCCTCGAGATCGTCCCCGTGCTGTGGAGCCCGGTAGAAGTTCGTGTTGGGCACGCGGAATCCTCCGGGGACCAGCGGCTCGAACATCGACTTCATCGCGGGGATGCCGGTGATGGCGAGAGCTCCCTGCGGAGTGCCGTGGTACGCGACGGAGCGCGAGATCACCTTGTGCTTGCCGGGCTTGCCCTGGAGCTTCCAGAAGTGCTTCGCGAGCTTGAAGGCCGTCTCGACGGCCTCGCCTCCTCCGGTCGAGAAGAAGACCCGGTTGAGGTCGCCCGGCGCATGGTCGGCCAGGCGGTCCGCCAGCTCGATGGCGGAGGGGGTCGCGTAGGACCACAGGGGGAAGAAGGACAGCTCGGACGCCTGCTTGGCGGCGGCCTCGGCGAGGCGGCGCCGCCCGTGCCCGGCATTGACGACGAACAGGCCGGAGAGGCCGTCGAAGTACTTGCGGCCGGTGCTGTCCCAGATGTGGTGGCCCTCACCCCGCGTGATGATCGGGACGCCGGCACCCGAGTCCATCACGGACTGCCGGGTGAAGTGCATCCAGAGGTGGTCCTTGGCCTTCTTCTGGAGCGCGACGTCGTCGACCCCGCTCGGCGCGTCGGTGCCGCTGACGGCGTCGCCCGACTCGAGGGCGTCGGTGGAAAAGGCTGTATCGGTCATGGCTTACCGCGTTCCCCAGTTGTAGAACTGCTTGTGGAGCTTGAGATAGACGAAGGTCTCGGTCGAGAGGACTCCCGGCAGCGAGCGGATCTCCTGATTGAGGAGAGCGATGAGGTCGTCGTCGTTCTCGCAGACGACCTCGGCGAGGATGTCGAAGGTGCCGGCGGTGAGGACCACGTAGTCGACGGCCGGGATCGCGGCGAGACGGTCGGCGACCTCGCGCGTGTCGCCGGTGACGCGGACGCCGATCATCGCCTGACGGTAGAAGCCGAGCTGCATCGGATCCGTGACGGCGACGATCTGCATCACGCCGGACTCCGTGAGCTTCTGCACCCGCTGCCGGACCGCTGCCTCGCTCAGGCCGACGGCCTTGCCGATCTCGGCGTACGAGCGGCGCCCGTCCGCCTGCAGCTGCTCGATGATCGCCTTCGACACGTCGTCGAGCTGGACGGGGCGCTGTGAAGGAGGGCGGTTGGGGCTCATGCGACGATCCTGGCAGTCGGGGGATGCCGCGGCAAGTGAATCCGCACGCCCGACCCCCGTCCGTGCACGGATTCCACCGTCGTCGGGGGGAGCGCTGCGAGCCCGTTCCGGGGCGGTCGCCGCCGGTGACGCGCTCGGCCGGGAGAGCGCTCTGCCGCCCCGCCGCCAGCAAGTAGCATCGGAGGGTCCTCCGCCGCTCGCGCGGGCGGTGGAGCGCAGACGAGGAGACGCGATGACGCAGATCGGCCGCGGCCGCGCCTCCGTCACCGTCCCCGTCTCGGCCTGGAGCTCCGATGCACCGTCGGCGGAGGTGACGCTCGGCTGGGCCGCGAGGACGCACACGGGCCTCGTGCGCAGCGGCAACGAGGACAGCTACCTGGCGAAGTCCCCGCTCTTCGCGGTGGCCGACGGCATGGGCGGCCACGCGGCGGGCGAGGTGGCGAGCGACGCCGTCGTCTCGCGGCTCTCGACGGCGGCGACCGGGGCGACGGTCGGCGCCGAGGAGATCGACCGGGCTCTGCGTGACGCCGTGAGCGACATCGCGCGGCAGTCGCAGTCGGCCGACCGCGGCACCGGGACGACGGTCACCGGAGCGGCGCTGACCGCCGTCGGAGGTGAGCCCTACTGGTCGGTCTTCAACATCGGCGACTCCCGGGTGTATCTGTGGGTCCAGGGGTCGCTGGTGCAGCTGACCGTGGACCACTCGGTCGTGCAGGAACTGGTCGACGCAGGGCTGATCTCGCGCGACGAGGCCGACGTGCATCCGCACAGCAATGTCATCACGAGGGCGGTCGGCTTCCACGAGGCCCCCATCCCCGACTACCGCCTCGTGCCGGTCATCGCGCCCTCACGCCTCCTCCTCTGCTCCGACGGGCTGACGAAGGAGCTGACGGACGCGGGTCTCGAGCACCTCCTCTCCTCGACCACGAGCGCGCAGGACGCGGTCGACGCCCTTCTGGACGCCGCGCTCGAGAACGGCGGGCGCGACAACATCACCGTGATCGTGGTGGACGTGCTCGACGTCACGGGCGAACCGGGCTGATCCCCGCCGTCCGGGCGGTGGGGCGCGGACGCCGGATAGCATGGAGGACGGAAAGGGCGTTCTCGGTGATCTGCAGCACGTGTGGCTCCACCCTCGCCTCGGGCGCGATCCTCTGCGGCGAGTGCGGCAGCCCGGTGGCGACGCACGCGACCCCCGGGCTCTCGAGCCCGACGTCGTCCGGCGACACCACGGTGCTCGACCCCTCGCGCCGCGCCTGGCTGCCCGGACTGGCTCCGGGGCGTCACCGCCGCCCAGCGCCCGGCGCGCCTCTCGCCCCTCCGGTCCAGGGGCTCGTCCGCCTGTCCTTCGGCACGGGTCATCACGCGATCGTGACGGGCACGGGACTCGTCGGGCGGCAGCCGCTGCCCGATCCCGGCGAGAACGTGCGCCACATCCTCGCGATCCCCGACGAGACCCGGTCGCTGTCGAAGACGCACCTCGAGTTCGGCTTCGACGAGGGCGGACTGTGGGTGCGGGACCGATGGTCGGCGAACGGCACCGTGCTGGTCGCTCCCACGCAGGCGCCGCTCCCGCTGGAGGCCGGGCGCCGCTACCGCGCCAAGATCGGCAGCCGGGTGCTGCTCTCCTCGGTCGAGATGGCCGTCGAGCGGGTCGACGGCTCCTCCACAGGCACCAGCCGTCCCCCGATCACCCGCTGACCTCCCACGCGCTCGTGTCCTCCGTTCTGATGGGGGGATGACCCTCCCGATCCGCGCGGCGGCTCCCCGCCCTCCGACCCGGCCCTCCGCCCCGGCGCGCCCGTCCTTCCCCTGGGTCGCGGCGCTCGCCCCCGTCCTCTCGGCGGTCGTGCTGTACGCGGTCACCCGCTCGCCGATGATGCTCGCCTTCGCCGCGCTCGGCCCGGTAGTGGTGATCGCCTCCTCCCTGGACGCGGGGAGGGTCCGTCGCCGGACTGTGCGGCGGGAGGCGGAGCGGTACGACCAGGAGCTGCGGGCCTACGACGCGGCGCAGACGGCACGGGCTCGGGAGGAGCTCGAGGCGATGAGGACCGCCGCTCCCGACGCCAGGGCGATCCTGCGCGGCGGGCTTCCGGCCGACGCCCGCTGGCGGCGGAGGGCGAGAGAGTTCGAGCCGGTCCTCGGCAGGGGCACAGTCGTCGTGGCGGCGGGCGGGGACGTCCGGTCGATCGCGGACGCGCCGCTCCGCGTCCCCTTCTCGGTCGGGATCGGGGTCGTCGGGCCGCCCGTCGTCGCGCGGGCGTTCGCGCGGGGGCTCCTGCTCCAGGCGCTGGAGCTGGTGGCTCCGGACGAGCTCGGTATCGTCCTCCCCCCGGGGCGCGAGTGGGACTGCCTCCGGTCCGCCCCTCACGTGCGAGGGGAGACGGCCGGCGTCCGGTGGCGGGTGTGCGAGATCGGCGCCGACGCGAAGCCCGGGGGAGGGACGGACCTGCTCGTTCTCGCGGGGTCGGCGTCCGAGCTCCCTCCGTCGTGCCGCTGCGTCGTGGAGCTCGGAGGACGCGGTCCGGACCGCGTCGTCGGCCGCGAGGGCGCAGGTCGCGCGGAGGAGCTGACGGTGGCCTACGTCTCGGCCGGCGAGGCGCTGCGGTTCGCGGAGGCCCTCGCCCGCTCCGCAGGATCGGCCGGCGAGCGAGCGATGCCGGAGTCCGTGAGCCTGTCGGAGCTCGGTGCGCTCGAGCGGGTGGGCGGCGAGAAGGGGCTGCCGGTCGTCCTCGGGATCGGACCCGCAGGGCCGGTCGAGATCGATCTGGTCGCAGACGGACCCCACGCCATCGTGGGCGGGACGACGGGGAGCGGGAAGAGCGAGCTCCTCGTCGCGTGGGTCCTCGCCCTCGCGGCGCGGCACGGTCCGGCGGGGGTGACCTTCCTGCTGGCCGATTTCAAGGGCGGCGCCGGATTCGCTCCGCTGGCGGCGCTGCCGCACGTGACCGGGGTCATCACCGATCTCGATCAGCACGGGGCCGACCGCGCCTTCGCCAGCGTCGCCGCCGAGCTGCGCCGCCGTGAGCGGCTGCTGGCGGAGCGAGGGGTTCCCGACATCGCGCGGCTGCCTGTGGGAGCTCTCGCCCGGCTGATCGTGGTGGTGGACGAGTGCGCGGTCGTCCTCGAGCGCTCTCCCGATCTGCACCGCGCCTTCGCCGACATCGCCGCCCGGGGCCGCTCGCTCGGAGTGCATCTCATCCTGTGCACCCAGAGACCGGTCGGCGTCGTGCGTGATGCGGTCGCCGCCAACTGCGGCCTCCGCATCGCCCTGCGCGTGCACGACCCCGCCGATTCGCGTTCGCTGGTGGGCAGTGACGCCGCCGCTCGGATCCCGCACCGCGCTCCCGGCCGGTGCATCGTCGCGCACGGTGGACGGAGCACGCTGATGCAAGCGGCGCTGCCTCGCACGGACGACGCGGCCCGGGCAGCGCTGCCCGCGGATCGGGAGGTGCCGGTGCATCGTCCGTGGCTGGATCCGCTGCCCTCCCGTCTGCCGGCGCCCGCGCCCCAGGCCGGGCGGCTGCTCCTCGGAGTCGTGGACAGGCCGGGGGAGCAGAGGCAGGACGTCGTCGAGCTCACCCGGTCCTCTCTCCTCGTCCTCGGGGCGGCGGGCTCCGGGCGGTCCACCGCTCTCCGGCAGCTCGCTGCGCAGATCCCGGGGCGGGCGGTCCTCGGGCCCGACGACCTCGAGGAGGTGTGGGACTCGGTCACCGGAGGCGAGGGACCGGTCGTCATCGACGATCTCGACCTGCTGCTGCGCCGCTGCGCCGACGAGGGGCGGCGACGACTGCTCGACGCTCTGCAGACGGCGGTGCGCTCGGGGCGCCGGAGGATCGTGCTGTCCGCACGGCGGACGACGGACGGGATCGCGGCGTTGAGAGAGGGGGTCGACGACGTCCTCCTGCTGCGCACCGCGAGCAGACAGGAGCACCAGCTGCTCGCCGGCGACGGGGAGCCGTACCGTCCGGAGCTGCCGCCGGGAGGGGGGTGGTGGCGCGGGGAACGCATCCAGGTCTTCGCTCCGTCGACCCCGCCCGCCGCCCGGCTGCGGCGGCGCCCCGAGGCCGTCCGGCTCGACGCGGTGCCGATGGTCGTGGTCACGAACGCCTCGGGCGCGGTCCGGAAGCGGATGGAGGCGTGGTGCGCGATCAGCAGCGTGCCCGAGGCGCTCGCCCTGGACGGGGCCCTCCCGGAGGGGATGGTCGTCGGCACTGCCGCGGACTGGGCACCCGCCCGCGCACTGCTCGCCCGGGCGCGCCGGACCGGGCTGGTCGTGCTCGACGTCCCGCCTGCCGAGGCGCGGATCCTCCTCGGACCGCTGCCCGATCCTCCGCTCTGCGCCCCGGGGTCCCTCCTCGTCGAACAGCACGGGGAGGTCCGCAGAGCGCGGTGGCCCGACGGTGCGCCGGGGACCGGCCCTACCGGAGGAATCCGTGGCGAAGAGGGCTCGGAAGCGCGGAATTCGTGACGATCATGTTTCCGAATGTCCGGTTTCGTCTGTTGCGCGTCGACAGGCCACTGGCGCTGTGCCAGTATTTCCCCACGTTCACGCCGGTGAGCCTCCCGCCGCACCGACGAAGTCAGGAGCCGCAGCCATGACCCGTCCCCTCCCGAGGGATCCCGTTCTCCGCGAGGCGATCGCCGTCGCCCGCTCCCGGGAGCGCGAGCGGCGCGCGATGCTCTCGCGCCGTGCGGTCCTCAGTGGTCTCGGCCTCGGGGCGGGTGCCCTGGCGCTCGCCGCGTGCGCGCCGGTCAGCCGTCCGGCCCCCACGGCCGCCGCCGACGGATCCGCCGACGACCCGCGGCTCGTCTGGGACAACTGGCCCGCCTACCTCGATGAGGACGACGAGGGCGCGTACCCGACCCTCCTCGCCTTCGAGGAGCAGAGCGGCATCTCGGTCACCTACAACGTCGCGGTCGACGACAACAACTCCTACTACGGCAAGGTCAAGGACCAGCTGGCGCTCGGGCAGTACATCGGCGCCGATACCGTCTGCCTGACCGAGTGGATGGTCTCGCGGCTCGTCCGCCGCGGCTTCGTCCAGGAGCTCGACCACGCCAACATCCCCAACCTCGCCAACCTCAGCCCGTCTCTCGCGAACCCGGACTTCGATCCGGGCCGCCACCTCTCGCTCCCGTGGCAAGCGGGCTTCGCCGGCATCTGCTGGAACAAGGAGAAGCTGCCGAACGGGCTGGCGAGCGTCGAGGACCTGTGGGATCCGGAGCTGCGCGGTCGCGTCGGCGTGCTCAGCGAGATGCGCGACACGATCGGCCTGATCATGCAGGCGCAGGGGACGGACATCGCCGGATCGTGGGGCGACGACGAGTTCATGAACGCGATCGACGTCTTCCGCAAGCAGGTCGACGACGGTCAGATCCGCAACATCAAGGGCAACGCCTACCTCAACGATCTGCAGAACGAGGACACCCTCGCGGCCATCTGCTGGTCCGGGGACATCACCCTGATCAACGCGGAGGCGGGCGACAAGTGGGAGTTCGCGCTCCCCGACTCCGGCGGCACCCTGTGGAACGACACGTTCGTCGTGCCGATGGGCTCGAAGCGGAAGGCCAACGCGGAAGCCCTCATGAACTACTACTACGAGCCGGAGGTCGCCGCCGAGGTGGCCGCCTGGGTCAACTACATCACCCCCGTCGACGGAGCGAAGGACGCCATGGAGAGCATCGACCCGGAGCTGGCCGAGAACCAGCTGATCTTCCCCGACGAGCAGACGCTGTCGCAGGCGCACGTGTTCCGCACGCTCACCGCGTCGGAGGAGAAGGACTACCAGGCCGAGTTCCAGAAAGTGCTGCTGGGTATCTGATGGCGACGGGAACCTTCGCAGAGAGCGGCGCCGACCTCCAGCTGGTCGGGATCAGCAAGCAGTACCCCGGATTCACGGCCATCGACTCGCTCGATCTGACCATCCCGGCCGGGTCGTTCTTCGCGCTCCTCGGCCCGTCGGGCTGCGGCAAGACGACGACTCTGCGCCTGGTGGCCGGGCTCGAGGAGCCCTCGGCCGGCCGCATCCTGATCGGCGGCGAGGACGTCACCGCGACCAAGACCTACCAGCGGCCCGTGAACACCGTCTTCCAGTCGTACGCGCTGTTCCCGCACATGTCGATCCTCGAGAACGTCGCCTTCGGTCTGAAGCGCCGGCGGATCGACGATCCGGTCGGCAAGGCGCACGAGGCGCTCCGCCTCGTGGAGCTCGACCACCTCGCGCAGCGACGCCCCTCCTCCCTCTCGGGCGGGCAGCAGCAGCGCGTCGCCCTCGCCCGGGCGATCGTGAACCGCCCGGCGCTCCTGCTGCTCGACGAGCCGCTGGGAGCGCTCGACCTCAAGCTGCGCCGGCAGATGCAGCTCGAGCTCAAGTCGATCCAGGAGGAGGTGGGCCTCACCTTCCTCCACGTCACCCACGACCAGGAGGAGGCCATGACCATGGCCGACACCGTGGCCGTGATGAACAAGGGCCGGATCGAGCAGATGGGCGCTCCGGAGGAGCTGTACGAGCTCCCGCGCACCGCCTTCGTCGCGAACTTCCTCGGCCAGTCGAACCTCTTCACCGGCGAGGTCGTCGGCTCGACGGACCGCGCCCTCACCGTCGAGGCCGGCGGGCACCGGATCACGGTCCCCTCCGCCCGCTCGGCGCGCACGAGCGGCGAGGTGACCATCGGCATCCGCCCCGAGAAGCTCCTGCTGCTGACCGAGGCGCCCGGCGATCTGCCCGACCGCAACGTCCTCGGCCCGGGCATCGTCGTCGACGTGTCCTTCAGCGGGGTCAGCACGCAGTACACCCTCCAGATGCCGGGACTCGGGCCCGTGGTCGTCTTCGCCCAGAACATGGTCTTCGGACCGGTCGTGGGCGAGGGCGCCCAGGTCTGGGTCAGCTGGAGCACCGAGCACGGCTTCGGCCTCGCCGACGAGCCGGGGTCGGTGCCGCGGTTCGACGCCGACGACTCGACCCGGGCGATCGCCCTGCAGAAGCGCGGCCTGCTGGCCGGGCGAGCCGGGGGAGCGTAGGCATGGCCTTCGCCGCGTTCGCCTCCGGCCCGGCGAACCCGCTCGACGCGCCCGTCCGCAGGCGCTCGACGCTCGCGCTGGTGTTGCTGCTGCCGGGCATCGCGTACATGCTGCTCTTCTTCCTGGCGCCGCTGATCTCGCTCGTGCTCACCTCGTTCCAGGCCGAGATCCCGGACGGCGACATCGGCGAGTACGCCCCCGGCTTCGCCTGGCAGAACTACCTCGTCGTGATGGCCGACTACTGGCCGCACGCCGTCCGCTCGTTCGGCTACGCCCTGATCGCCACGATCCTCGCGCTCGTGATCAGCTATCCGCTCGCCTACTTCATCGGAGTCAAGGCGCGGCCGTGGCCGCTGGTGCAGAACCTGCTCCTGACGCTGGTCATCGCGCCGTTCTTCATCAGCTTCCTGCTGCGGACCCTCGCCTGGAAGCAGATCCTCGCCGATGAGAGCCTGCTGGTGCAGGGGCTCAAGGCCGTCGCGATCCTGCCGACGGACGGGCACCTGACCGGAACGCCGATCGCCGTGATCTTCGGCATCACGTACAACTTCATCCCGTTCATGACACTGCCGCTCTACACGACGCTCGAGCGGCTCGACACCAGGTTCCTGGAGGCGGGCTCGGACCTCTACGCGCATCCGGCGTCCGTCTTCTGGAAAGTGACCGTGCCGCTGTCGATGCCCGGGATCGTGTCGGGAACGCTGCTGACCTTCATCCCCGCGGCGGGCGACTACATCAACGCCAGCCGCGACTTCCTCGGCTCCTCGCAGACCTCGATGGTCGGCAACGCGATCGAGGCCAACTTCCTGACACTCGAGAACTACCCGGCCGCTGCAGCGCTCTCGATCGTGCTGATGGCCGTGATCCTGATCATCGTGGGCTTCTACGTGAAGCGCAGTGGAACGGAGGACCTGCTGTGACCGCCACCGCCGACCGGCCCGTCGCCAGCGCGCAGGAGGCGCTCGGAGCGCCGGCACCGGCTCCCGTCCGCGGTCCGCGCCGCTTCACGGGGCTCGGGCTCGGGGTCTACACGGCCCTCGCGCTGATCTTCCTGCTCATCCCGATCGCCTACACGTTCGTCTTCTCGTTCAACGACTCGGGCAAGAGCAACATCGCGTGGCGCGGATTCACCTTCGACAAGTGGATCTCGGCATGGACGAGCGAGGAGGTCATGACCGCCTTCGGCAACAGCCTCCTCGTCGGCGCCGTCGCGACGGTGCTCGCCACCGCTCTCGGCACCATGATCGCCCTGGCCCTCGTGCGCTTCCGCTTCCGCTTCCGCTCGGCGATCAGCCTGCTGCTGTTCCTGCCCATGGCGACCCCCGAGGTCGTGCTCGGTGCCGGACTCGCCGCGCAGTTCCTGACCGTCGGAGCCGAGAAGGGGCTGGTGACGATCATTCTCGCGCACACGATGTTCTGCATCAGCTTCGTCGTGGTGACGGTCAAGGCGCGCGTGGCGAGCCTCGACCCCAAGCTCGAGGAGGCGGGACGCGACCTCTACGCGTCGCCCGGCCAGGTGTTCTGGCGCATCACCTTCCCGCTCCTGCTGCCGGGCATCCTCGCCGCGGCCCTGCTCTCGTTCGCGCTGAGCTTCGACGACTTCATCATCACGAACTTCAACTCCGGATCCGTCACCACGTTCCCGAAGTACATCTACATCGCGGCGGCCCGCGGCATCCCGGCCGAGGCGAACGTGATCGCCTCGGCGGTGTTCCTCCTGGCGATCGTGATCGTGGTCGTCACGCAGGTGTCCTCGGCCGCGAGGGCCAAGCGCATCGCGCGACTGCAGTGAGCGGGAGCGGAGATCAGACGTAGGAGGCGCGGATGGCGCCGACCGGGCGCCCACCGCCCGTGACGACCGGGTTCAGCCGCACGAGGACCTCGTTCGCCGCCGTCCGCTCCACCGCACCGGCCTCGACGAGCAGCTTGAGCGCGACGACCGTCGCCGCGCGCAGGCTCCCGTCGAGGATCTTCAGTGCGACCGTGGTGCCGTCGGGCGAGGCCATGACCAGCACGCCCTCCGCTCCGAGCTTCGCCACCAGGCCGAGCCTCTCGATGACGACCGTGTTGTCGCGACCGGGGCCGTCGAGGGCCCAGGCGTTCTCGAGGATCGCGTTCGTGAGGACGCCCGCCTGGCGGTAGAGGCCGAAGGGCGACGCCGCCGACGACGAGACGATGCGCGAGATGCCCTTCGCCAGCGCGGTCAGCGGCAGGGCGTGCACGGGAGCACCGCAGCCGTCGATCGCGGTGCCGGCGACGCGCTCGCCCGTCAGCCGCTCGATCGTGTCGACGATGTGCTGCTGCAGGGGGTGCGAACGCTCGAGGTAGTCGTCCGTGCTCCAGCCGTTCTGGACGCACGCCAGCAGCATGGCGGCGTGCTTGCCGGAGCAGTTCATGTAGAGCGGGTCCTGCGTCGCGCCGGCGCGCAGCAGCTGCGCGCGGGTCGCGGAGTCGCTCGGCCAGTCCGCCGGGCACTGCAGTGCCGTGTGGTCGAGCCCGGCACGGAAGAGCAGGTTCTGCACCAGGGCGACGTGCTGCGGGATCCCCGCGTGGCTCGCCGTCGCGATGACCGCCTCCGCGCCGCTCAACTCGACACCCGCCGTCATGACCGCGAGGGCTTGGAAGGGCTTGAGGCACGACCGGGGGAGGATCGGTGCGGACGGGTTGCCGAGCGTGCGGGAGACCCGGCCGTCCGTGTCGAGCAGCACGGCCGAGCCGGCGTGGCGGGACTCGACGAAGCCCGAGCGCTCGACGACGGCGAGCTCGACGGACTCCGCGACGGTGAAGGTTCCTGCAGACATCCCCCCATCTTGCCCGACGGCCCGGCGCCTCCTGTGCGGGGGCCCGGGCCGTCGGGTGGTGAGGAGGAGGGTCAGAGCGTGGCGAAGGCCTCCCGCAGGACGGACACGGCGTCGTCGAGCAGGTCGTCGGTGAGGGCGAGGCTCGGCAGGAAGCGCACCACGTTGCCGTAGGTGCCGGCGCTCAGGACGAGGACCCCGTGCGACGCCGCGTACTCGGTGATCGCGGTGACGGCGGCGGCGTTCGGGATCTTCGTGGTCGTCGCCGTTCCGGGCAGGACGAGCTCGATCGCCATCATGGCGCCGATGCCGCGCACATCGCCGATGATGTCGTACTGCTCCTGCAGCTCGCGCAGCGCAGCCCCGAGTCGGGCGCCGATGCGGTCGGCCTCGGCCAGCAGCCCCTCGCGCTCGATCCGCTCGAAGACGGCGACGGAGGCGGCGGCCGCGACGGGATTGCCGCCGAAGGTGCCGCCCAGCCCGCCGGCCTGTGCCGAGTCCATGATCTCGGCGCGCCCCGTGACTCCGGCGAGCGGCAGGCCGCCCGCGATGCCCTTGGCCGACAGGACGAGGTCGGGGACGAGACCGAAGTGCTCACTGGCGAACCAGGCGCCGGTGCGGGCCATGCCCGACTGGATCTCGTCGGCGACGAAGACGATGCCGTTCGCGGTGCACCACTCCTGCAGTGCGGGCAGGTACCCGTCGGCGGGCACCATGAAGCCGCCCTCGCCCTGCACGGGCTCGACGACGAGGCACGCGAGGGCGGACGCCCCGACCGTCTTCTCGAGGTACGAGATCGTGCGCTCGGCGGCCTCGGGCCCCGACAGCCCGTCGTGGTACGGGTAGGAGCTCGGTGCGCGGTGGATGTCGCTCGCGAACGGCCCGAAGCCGAGGCCGTAGGGCAGCGCCTTGAAGTTCATCGCCATCGTCAGGTTGGTGCGGCCGTGGTACGCGTGGTCGAGGACCGCGACGCCGGGCCGGCCCGTGTGCTTGCGGGCGATCTTGACCGCATTCTCGACCGCCTCGGCACCCGAGTTGACGAGGACGGTCTTCTTGGCGAAGTCGCCGGGGGTGTGCTCGCCGAGCAGCTCCGCGACGCGGATGTAGGGCTCGTAGGGCGTGACCGTGAAGAGGGTGTGGGTGAGGCGGCCGAGCTGCTCGGTCGCGGCGGCGACGACCTCGTCGTCGGTGTGGCCGATCGTGGTCACTCCGATGCCGGCGCCGAGGTCGATGAAGCGGTTGCCGTCGACGTCGACGAGGATCGCGCCGTGAGCACGGTCGATGTAGACGGGGAGCGCGGTGCCCACGCCGGTGGGCACGACGGCGAGACGTCGCTCGTGCAGGGCCTTCGAGCGGGGCCCGGGGATCTCGGTCGCGACGAGCCTCTCCTGCGGGACTGCCGACGTGGGAACCTGGGGGGCGAGCGTGTCTGTCATGGTCCTGCGATCCTACCCGCGGGTCCTCCGCGGCAAGGGGTCCAGACGGACGAGACCGGCTCGATCCAGGGAGCGGAAGAAGGAATCCGATGCAGATCGATCACCACTACGCGGTTTCCGTCGTCTGGGAGGGGAACCGCGGCACCGGCACGAGCGGGTACCGCGACTACGGCCGGCAGAACACGGTGCGCGCGGACGGCCGCGAGCCGATCCTCGGGTCGGCCGACAAGCCCTTCCGCGGGGACCCGGACCGCTGGAACCCGGAGCAGCTGCTCCTCGCCGCGCTCTCGCAGTGCCACCTGCTCTCGTACCTGCACGTCGCCGTGAAGAACGGAGTGGTCGTCACGGACTACGTCGACGACGCGATCGGCCGCATGGTGCAGGAGGGCGACGGCGGGCGCTTCGCGTCGGTGACCCTGCGCCCCCGGGTGACGGTGGCCGATCCGTCGATGATCGAGCTCGCCCGGTCGCTGCACCCTGAGGCGGCGCGGCTGTGCTTCATCGCCAACTCCGTCGCCTTCCCGGTCGACCACGAGCCCGAGACGGTGGCCGCGGACTGAACGGAGCGCCGCAGGCTGCGGCTCAGCGCCGCTCGTGCGGCAGGGCGCGGCGGATGCGCTCGGCGGTCGACGTCGGCGGCGACTCGTTGTAGACGCCCGCGGCCTCCTGCTCCGACAGCGCGTGGATGGCCGTCATCACCTCGTCGGTGGCGTGTCGGCGCGCACGGCCGGAGTCGGCCGATCCGTGGTGCGAGAGATCGAGCGGATCGCCGAAGCGCACCGTGATGCGGTGCAGGCGCGGGATCTTCGACCCCACCGGCTGGAGTTCCTGCGTGCCGATGAGGCCGACGGGGACGACCGGAGCGCCGGTCGTGAGCGCGAGCCAGGCGACTCCGGTGCGCCCGCGGTACAGCCGGCCGTCGCGCGAGCGGGTGCCCTCGGGATAGACGGCGAAGGCCTCGTCGCGCTCGAGGATCGCGCGGCCCAGATCGAGGGCCTCCTGCGCGGCCTGTCCCGCGCCGCGCTCGACCCCCACGGCGCCGACGGCGGTGAAGAAGGAGCGGGAGAGGGCCCCGCGGGCGCCGGTCCCGGTGAAGTAGTCGGCCTTCGCGAGGAACTGCACCGGCCGCGGCGCCAGGAGCGTGAGGACGGGGGAGTCGATGAACGAGAGGTGGTTGCTCGCGAGGATCACCCGACCGGTGAGGGGGACGTTGTCGCGCCCTTCGATGATCGGCCGGTAGATCATCCGTCCGATGCCGCCCATCGCGAAGCGGGCGAATCGCGCTGAGAGACCGATGCCGGGCGGGGTCGGCGCGTCGTGGTCGTCGTCGGTCCGCATTCGCACGACGTTACCGGCGGACGCATGCCCCGCCGGTCATGTCCGGGGACACGACCGGCGGGGGGAGTGGTGCTCAGCTCAGCTGGGCGAGCGCCTCCTCGATGACGGACATCGCGTCGTCGATCAGCTCCTCGCTGATGACCACGCTCGGCATGATGCGCAGGACGCTGTCCCAGCTGCCTGCGTCGAGTGGGATGACGCCGTTCGAGGTGGCGTGCTTCAGGACCGCGGCGAGCGCTTCCGGGTTCTGCTTCTTCGTGCCCGGGTGCACGAGCTCGACGCCGAACATGGCGCCCTTGCCGCGGACCTCGCCGACGACGGGGAAGCGCTCGGCCCAGTCGCCGATGCGGGCCCACAGGGCGCGCTCGACGCGCTGCGCCTCCTCGAGGAGGCCCTCGGACTCGATCGCCTCGAAGGTGGCGAGCGCCGCGGCGGTCGAGACGGGGTTGCCGCCGAAGGTGCCGCCGATGCCGCCGGGCTGCACGGCGTCCATGATCTCGGCGCGTCCGGTGACGGCGGCGAGCGGGAAGCCGCCCGCGATGCCCTTGGCGGTCGTGATGAGGTCCGGGACGACTCCGTGGTGCTCGATCGAGTACCAGGTGCCGGTGCGGGCGATGCCGGCCTGGATCTCGTCGGCGACGAAGACGATGCCGTTCTCGGTGCAGAACTCGGAGAGGCGCGTGAAGTAGCCGGGCGCCGGGATGATGATGCCGCCGTCGCCCTGGATCGGCTCGACGAAGAGGGCGGCGAGCTCCTGCGCACCGATGTGGGTGCGGATGTAGTCGATCGAGCGCTCGGCGGCCTCCTCGCCGGTCATGCCCTCGGGGTCGCGGAAGGGGTAGCTGATCGGGAGGCTGTAGATCTCGCCCGGGAACGGGCCCATGCCCGCGCGCTCCGGGTAGGGGCGGTAGGTCATCGCCATGGTGAGGTTCGTGCGGCCGTGGAACGCGTGGTCGAGCGAGGCGATGGCGCGGCGGCCCGTGTACTTGCGGGCGATCTTGACGGCGTTCTCGACCGCCTCGGCGCCGGAGTTGACGAGGATCGAGTGCTTCTCGAAGTCGCCCGGGGTGATCTCGGCGAGCTTCTCCGCGACGCGGACGTAGTTCTCGTACGGCGTCACCGTGAAGAGGGTGTGCGTCAGCTTCTCGGCCTGGGCGGCGGCCGCGGCGGCGACGGCGGGGTGCGCATGGCCGATGGTCGTCACTCCGATGCCGCAGCCCAGGTCGATGAGGCGGTTGCCGTCGACGTCGACCAGGACGGCGCCCGAGGCGTGGTCCATGTAGATGTTCGCGAGGGTGCCCGCGCCCCGCGAGACGCTCTTGACGCGGCGCTCCTGAAGGGCGATCGAGCGCGGGCCGGGGAGCTCGGTGACGAGCGCGCGGGACTGGGGGACCGAGAATTCACGCATTCCCCCATGCTAGGCGGCGCACCTGCACGAGGGGTCCGGCGCCGCGCGTCCAGGTCGCCCAGAGGCGCGTGTCGGAGCATGGAGTCGTCCCTCGAACGTCGCCCGGCTCCTCCGGGCAGGAAAGGCACCCCCGTGCGCAGAGCATTCGCGATCCTCGCCGTCGTCGGCGCGACCCTGGGCCTCACGGCCTGCACCGGCGGAGCCGAGGAGGCGGCGCCGAGCGCGACGCCCACCCCGCTCAGCTGCGTCTCGGACGGCGACGCCTCGGCGACCGTCGAGACGAGCGGCGACTTCGCGACGAAGCCGATCACCGTCTTCCCGTCCCCCCTCCAGGTCGACGAGACCGAGCGCTCGGTCGTGATCGAGGGCACGGGCGAGGAGGTCGAGGAGGGCGACACCGTCCTGGTCGACTACACCCTCTACAACGCGACCAGCGGAGCCGAGTTCTCGGCCAGCACCTACGCGTCCGGCGGCCGCGCCGCGTTCGCCGTCGACACCGAGCAGTACCTCTCCGGTCTGGTCAAGGCCGTGAACTGCGCGACCGTCGGCTCCCGCGTGGTCGCCGTCGTGCCTCCGGCCGACGCGTTCGGCGACGCGGGCAGCGCCGACTTCGGCATCGCGGCCGAGGACTCCATCGTCATGGTCATCGACGTCGAGTCGATCGTGCCGACCGCGGCCACCGGCGAGCCGCAGCCGCCCGTCGACGGGCTGCCGACGGTGGCGCTCGCCGAGGACGGTGCGCCGACCGTCACGATCCCCGAGACGGATCCGCCGGCCGAGCTGCAGCTGGGCGTGCTGAAGAAGGGCGACGGGGCCGTCGTGGCCGACGGCGACAGCCTGATCGTGCAGTACCAGGGCACCGTGTGGGGCACCGGCGAGGTCTTCGATCAGAGCTGGGGCACGGGCACTCCGGCGTCGTTCGGCACCGGTGACGTGATCGAGGGCTTCAAGGAGGCGCTGGTCGGTCAGACCGTCGGCTCGCAGGTCGTCGTCGTGATCCCGCCGGCCCAGGGCTACGGCGAGGCGGGCAACGCCAACGCCGGCATCTCGGGCACCGACACGCTCGTCTTCGTGATCGACATCCTCGCGGTGAGCTGACCCGGGAGCGGCCCTGCGCACCGTGCCAGGATGGGCGGATGCGCAGGGTCATCATCCTCGGCTCGACCGGGTCCATCGGAACGCAGGCACTCGACGTCATCGGAGCGAACCGCGACCGCTTCGAGGTCGTGGGGCTGGCCGCCGGCTCGAACCGCGAGATGGTCGCCGAGCAGGCCCGTGCCTTCGGCGTCGAGCACACCGCGTTCGGCGCGGTCGAGGCGGAGGAGCTCGTGCGCGGCGTCGACGCGGACGTCGTCCTCAACGGCATCACCGGCTCGGTCGGCCTCGGCCCGACCCTCGCGGCGCTCGAGGAGGGGCGGAGCCTCGCGCTCGCCAACAAGGAGTCGCTGATCGTCGGTGGCGAGCTGGTCACCTCGCTGGCGGCACCTGGGCAGATCGTGCCGGTCGACTCCGAGCACTCCGCGATCGCCCAGGCGCTGCTGGCGGGCGAGCACCGCGAGGTGCGCCGCCTCGTCCTGACCGCCTCCGGCGGCCCCTTCCGCGGGCGCGACCGCGACTCGCTCCGCGACGTGACTCCGGCCGAGGCGCTCGCCCACCCCACGTGGGACATGGGCCTGGTCGTCACCACGAACTCGTCGACCCTCGTCAACAAGGGCCTCGAGGTCATCGAGGCGCACCTGCTCTTCGACATCCCGTACGAGCGGATCGACGTGACCGTCCACCCGCAGTCGGTCGTGCACTCGATGGTCGAGTACGTCGACGGCTCCACGATCGCGCAGGCGTCGCCGCCGGACATGCGCCTGCCGATCTCCCTCGGCCTCGACTGGCCGCACCGCGTCGCCGGAGTCGGCGCGCCGCTGGACTGGACCCGCGCGCACTCCTGGACCTTCGAGCCCCTCGACGAGGAGGCGTTCCCCTCGGTGCGCCTGGCGAAGAAGGTGGGAGCGGCGGGAGCGTCCTACCCGGCCGTGTTCAACGCCGCGAACGAGCAGGCGGTGCAGGCGTTCCACGCCGGCCGGATCGGCTACCTCGACATCCTCGCGACGGTGGAGGCCGTCGTCGACGCCCACTCCGTCGACGGAGCACTGACGCGGGAGTCCCTCGCCGCCGCGGAGAGCTGGGCGCGCCGCACCGCCGACGAGCGGATCGCGTCGGCCTGAGCCCGTCCCGGTTCATCGGGATCCTCCAGCGGCCGCCCAGCGGGGGCGACCGGCACCGGCTTACAGTGTGTCGGTGGAATCCGTGCTGCTCTTCGTCCTCGGCGTCGTCATCATCGCCGTGGGCGTGGCCCTCTCGATCGCCCTGCACGAGGTGGGGCACCTGATTCCCGCCAAGCTCTTCGGAGTGAAGGTCACGCAGTACATGATCGGCTTCGGCAGGACGATCTACTCGCGGCGCCGGGGAGAGACCGAGTACGGGATCAAGGCGCTCCCGCTCGGCGGCTACATCGCGATGATCGGTATGTACCCGCCGAAGAACCCCGGCGACCGGGTCGCCGAGTCGAGCACCGGCTTCTTCAACGGCCTGAACGGCAACGAGTCCACGCCCGAACCGCGCCGCGGCGCGTACTCCACGATGATCGACGAGGCCCGGGCCGCCAGCGCCGAGACGATCGGCGAGGGGGAGGAGCACCGCGCCTTCTACCGGCTGCCCGTCTGGAAGCGCGTGATCGTGATGTTCGGCGGTCCGTTCATGAACCTCGTGATCGCGACCGTGCTCTTCGCCGTGCTCCTCTGCGGCATCGGAGTGGCGCAGAACACCTCCACGATCTCCTCGGTCTCGCAGTGCGTCGTGCCCGCCTCCGACACGAGCGCCGAGAGCTGCTCACCCGACGACCCGCTCGCGCCCGGCGCGGCGGCGGGGCTGCTGCCCGGCGACACCATCGTGTCGATCGACGGCACCCCGGTCTCGAGCTGGAACGACCTGACCCCGATCATCCGGGAGTCGGCCGGCGTGCCGCTCGCCGTCGAGGTCGACCGGGACGGCACGCCCCTCACCCTGACCATCACGCCCGCCGAGAACGAGGTCGCGGTCACGGACGACGCGGGGAACGCGGTCCTCGACGACTCCGGCGCCGTCCGGACCCAGACGGTCGGCTTCATCGGCATCTCGCCGTCGCAGGCGCTCATGCAGCAGCCGATCACCGCGGTGCCCGAGACCGTCTGGCAGAACGTCACGAGCGTCGCCGGCGTGATCCTCAACCTCCCGCAGCGGCTGCTCGACGTCGCGCAGGCCGCGTTCGGGCCGGAGGAGCGCGACGCGAACGGGCCGATCAGCGTCGTCGGTGTGGGCCGGATCGCGGGCGAGATCGCCGCCTCCGATCAGCTGCCCGTCGTCTCGAAGGTGCAGACCATGGTGGGCGTGCTCGCCTCGCTCAACGTCGCCCTGTTCGTCTTCAACCTCGTCCCGCTGCTCCCCATGGACGGCGGCCACATCGCCGGCGCCCTCTGGGAGGGACTGCGCCGCCGCATCGCGAAGCTCTTCGGCCGTCGCGACCCCGGACCCGTCGACATCGCCAAGCTCCTGCCGCTCACCTACGCCGTCGTGCTGCTGCTGGGCGGCATGAGCGCCCTCCTCATCTACGCCGACATCGTGAAGCCGATCCAACTGTTCTGAGGTTGTTGTGAACGCCGGTCCTTGCCCGGCGTTCCGCGGTCGGCTCTCCGGGATGGTTGCGTTCCGTAGAGCGGGGTGCGGGCGGCTAGGGCGGATCGCTGACACGCGATTCGCCCGTTCGCCTCGGGGGTGGTGCCGGTCCTTGCCCGGCGTTCCGCGGTCGGCTCTCCGGGATGGTTGCGTTCCAGAGAGCGGGGGGCGGGCGGCTAGGGCGAATCGCTGACACGCGATTCGCCCGTTCGCCTCGGGGGTGGTGCCGGTCCTTGCCCGGCGTTCCGCGGTCGGCTCTCCGGGATGGTTGCGTTCCGTAGAGCGGGGGGCGGGCGGCTAGGGCGGATCGCTGGGACGCGATTCGCCCGTTCGCCTCGGGGGTGGTGCCGGTCCTTGCCCGGCGTTCCGCGGTCGGCTCTCCGGGATGGGTTGCGTTCCGTAGAGCGGGGGGCGGGCGGCTAGGGCGAATCGCTGGGACGCGATTCGCCCGTTCGCCTCGGGGGTGGTGCCGGTCGCTGCCCGGCGTTCCGCGGTCGGCCACCGAGGACGTCCTGATCGGCCCCTCGGTGGTCGAGTAGCGCAGAGCGCGTATCGAGACCTGGGGTCCCCTGGGTGGGGGATCTCGATGCGCCGTTTGCGACGGCTGCTCGATCAGCAGGAGGGCTGCTGTCGTGTGACCGCTCGAGGTGGGTCGGGCCTGGACCGGCGGTGGGCTGACTGAGGCGCTCCTGATCGGCCTCTCGGTGGTCGAGTAGCGCGGAGCGCGGATCGGGACCTGGGGTTCCAGGGGTGGGGGATCTCGATACGCCGTCTGCGACGGCTTCTCGATCAGCAGGGTGCTGCCGCGCCTTCGTCGCGTTCTCGAGGCGGGGGAGCAGGTGGCGGCTGGGAAGACGCGGCGAGCGGACGGAGGGCCGGGCGGCGCGCGTACGATGGGCGGGTGCCAGCAGTGAATCTGGGTTTGCCCAAGGTCCCCGAGACCCTCGCCCCCCGCCGCAAGTCCCGTCAGATCAAGGTCGGGAAGGTCCTGGTCGGCGGTGACGCCCCGGTCAGCGTGCAGTCCATGTGCACCACCCCGACGACGAACATCAACGCGACGCTCCAGCAGATCGCCGAGCTCACCGCCTCCGGCTGCGACATCGTGCGCGTCGCCGTGCCGAGCCGCGACGACGCGGAGGCACTGCCGATCATCGCCAAGAAGAGCCAGATCCCGGTGATCGCCGACATCCACTTCCAGCCCAACTACGTCTACGCGGCGATCGACGCGGGCTGTGCGGCGGTCCGCGTGAACCCGGGCAACATCCGCAAGTTCGACGACCAGGTCGGCAAGATCGCCGCCGCCGCGAAGGCCGCGGGCGTCTCGATCCGCATCGGCGTCAACGCCGGCTCGCTCGAGCCGAGCCTGCTGCAGAAGTACGGCAAGCCCACCCCCGAGGCCCTCGTCGAGAGCGCCGTGTGGGAGGCCAGCCTCTTCGAGGAGCACGACTTCCACGACTTCAAGATCTCGGTCAAGCACAACGACCCGGTCGTCATGGTGAAGGCCTACCGCCAGCTCGCCGAGCGCGGCGACTGGCCGCTCCACCTCGGCGTCACCGAGGCCGGCCCCGAGTTCCAGGGCACCATCAAGTCGGCGACGGCCTTCGGGATCCTGCTCGGCGAGGGCATCGGCGACACCATCCGCGTGTCGCTCTCGGCCCCGCCCGCGCAGGAGGTCAAGGTCGGCCTGCAGATCCTGCAGTCCCTCAACCTCCGCGAGCGCAAGCTCGAGATCGTGTCGTGCCCGAGCTGCGGCCGCGCCCAGGTCGACGTCTACACGCTCGCCAACGACGTCACCGCCGGTCTCGAGGGCATGAGCGTCCCTCTGCGCGTCGCGGTCATGGGCTGCGTCGTCAACGGACCGGGCGAGGCCCGCGAGGCCGACCTCGGCGTCGCGTCCGGCAACGGCAAGGGCCAGATCTTCGTCAAGGGCGAGGTCATCAAGACCGTGCCCGAGGCGGAGATCGTCAAGACCCTCATCGAGGAGGCCAACCGCCTCGCCGCCGAGATGCCCTCGGACGACACCTCGACCGGCGCCCCGGTCGTCACCGTCGGCGCGAACTGAGCCGGAGCGGGAGCGGATCGCGATGGTCCGCCCCGCACTGCGCCTCGCCCTGATCGTCGTCGCCGCCAGCCTGGCGGCGGCCGGAGTCGCGTCGCTCCGGCCCGCCTCGGCCGCCGGGACCGACGGCTGCTCCGATCGCCCCACCTCGGCGGACCCGTTCGGCTGCGACCGCTGGGTCCTCACGGCCGCGTCGGGGGAGGGCCCGTACTCCGCCTGGGTCGAGGACGCGCGGGTGCGCCTGCGCACCGAGAGGGTCGACGGCTACGAGACGGTCGTCGTCGGCACCGAGTGCTCGAGCGTCACCGCACCGTTCACGATCGACGGCGTCCTCCTCGTCCCCGAGGAGCAGCCCGCCTGGCGGGACGAGTGCGAGGACCGTCCCGGCCCCGCCGAGATCCGGCTGCTCGCCCTGCTGTCAGCGCCCGTCGTGGTCGGCGGCACCCCCGAGGACATCGTGCTGGAGGGGACCGGCGGCAGTCTCGTCTTCTCGCGGATCCCCGGCTGACCGCGCGCACCCGCGCGCGGCCTGCGGATAGGATCGTCCCTCGTGGTTACCCGTCTCTCGCACCTGTTCGTCCGCACCCTCCGAGAGGATCCCTCGGACGCCGAGGTCGCGAGCCACCGCCTCCTCGTGCGCGCGGGCTACATCCGTCGCCAGGCCCCGGGCGTCTTCGCCTGGCTCCCGCTCGGACTGCGCGTGAAGCGCCGCATCGAGCGCATCATCCACGAGGAGATGGAGGCGGCCGGCGCCCAGGAGGTGCACTTCCCCGCGCTCCTGCCGCGCGAGCCCTACGAGGCGAGCGGACGCTGGACCGAGTACGGCGACGGCGTGTTCCGCCTGAAGGACCGCAAAGATGCGGACTACATGCTGGCCCCCACCCACGAGGAGTTCTTCACCCTCCTGGTCAAGGACCTCTACTCCTCCTACAAGGACCTGCCCCTGTCGATCTACCAGATCCAGGACAAGTACCGCGACGAGGCGCGTCCGCGTGCCGGGCTCCTGCGTGGTCGCGAGTTCACCATGAAGGACGCCTACTCGTTCGACCACACCGACGCCGGTCTCGAGGCGAGCTACCAGCTGCAGCGCGACGCGTACGAGCGGATCTTCCACCGTCTCGGGCTCGAGTACGTCATCGTGCAGGCCGACGCCGGCGCGATGGGCGGCTCGCGGAGCGAGGAGTTCCTGCACCCGACCCCGGTCGGCGAGGACACCTTCGTGCGCTCGGCCGGAGGCTACGCGGCCAACGTCGAGGCGTACCGCACCCCCGTTCCCGAGGCGCTCCCGATCGACGGGCAGCCGCAGGCGCGGGTCTTCGACTCGCCCGACACCCCCACCATCCAGACGCTGGTGGACCTCGCGAACGACCGCGAGCCCCGCGCGGACGGCCGGGCGTGGACCGCGGCCGACACCCTCAAGAACGTCGTCCTCGCACTGACCGCTCTCGACGGCTCCCGCGAGCTCGTCATCGTCGGCCTGCCCGGCGACCGCGACATCGACCTCAAGCGCGCCGAGGTCGCCTTCGCCCCCGCCGAGGTCGAGGCCGCCACCGAGGCCGACTTCGCGAAGCACCCGGGCCTGGTCAAGGGCTACATCGGTCCCTGGTCGGCCGGGGGAGCCGTGCTCGGCGAGGAGTCGGCCACCGGCGTCCGCTACCTGCTCGACCCGCGCGTGGTCGACGGCACGGCCTGGATCACCGGGGCGAACACCGCCGGGAAGCACGTCCTCGACCTGGTCGCCGGACGCGACTTCGCCGCGGACGGCGTGGTCGAGGTCGCGGACGTCCGCGCGGGCGATCCCGCCCCCGACGGCTCCGGCCCGATCGAGACCGCTCGCGGCATGGAGATCGGCCACGTCTTCCAACTCGGCCGCAAGTACGCCGAGGTCCTGGGGTTGAAGGTCCTGGACGAGAACGGCAAGCTCGTCACCGTCACCATGGGCTCGTACGGCATCGGAGTCACCCGGATCCTCGCGATCATCGCCGAGAGCAACCACGACGACCGCGGTCTGATCTGGCCCGGGAACGTCGCGCCCTTCGACGTGCACGTGATCGCCACCGGCAAGGACCCGGCGGCTCTCGCGCTCGCGGAGTCGGTCGGGGCCTCGCTCGAGAGCGCCGGACGCGACGTGCTGATCGACGACCGGCCCAAGGTCTCCCCGGGCGTCAAGTTCGGCGACGCCGAGCTCATCGGCGTGCCGGTGATCGTCATCGCCGGCCGCAGCGCCGCCGAGGGGATCGTCGAGCTGTGGGACCGCCGCTCCGGGGAGCGCGAGCAACTCCCCGTCGCCGAGGCGCTGAGCCGTCTCGGAGCCTGAGCCCGGGGCGCCGTGCGCTGCGGTCCGGTAGGATCAATGGTCCCGACGCGCGAGCCGGGCTCCTCCGGGGGCCGGTGATCGCCCGGCGTCGGGCGAGACTTCGACGTGGTCGCACTGTGCGACGCCAAGTGAATAGAGAGAAAGGCCCGCTGTGGACATCGACCTGAGCGTTCTGCGCCTCCTGGAGCGCGAGCGCGAGATCCCCTTCGAGGAACTCGTGCAGATCATCGAGCAGGCGATCCTGACCGCCTACCTCAAGCACATCGGGCAGGCGGACGACGCCGACAAGGCCACCGCCGTTGACGCCCGCGTGCACCTGGACCGCAAGACCGGCCACGTCTCGGTCTTCGTGCCCGAGGTCGACGAGGAGGGCGCGGTGATCGGCGAGTCCGAGGACTCCCCGCGCGACTTCGGCCGCATCGCCGCGTTCGCGGCCAAGCAGGTCATCAATCAGCGGCTGCGCGACATCGGCGACGAGAAGGTCCTGGGCGAGTTCAAGGGCCGCGAGGGCGACATCGTCGCCGGAGTCATCCAGCAGGGCCCGAACCCCAGGATGATCCACGTCGACCTCGGCTCGATCGAGGCGATCCTCGCTCCCGAGGAGCAGGTGCCGGGCGAGGACTACAGCCACGGCCGCCGCATCCGCGTGTACGTGACCAGCGTCAGCCGCGGGCCGAAGGGCCCCTCGGTCCAGGTCTCGCGCACCCATCCGTCGCTCGTGCGCAAGCTGTTCGCCCTCGAGGTCCCGGAGATCGCCTCCGGAGTCGTCGAGATTGTCTCGCTCGCCCGCGAGGCCGGCCACCGCACCAAGATCGCCGTCCGCGCGACGGAGCCCGGAGTGAACGCCAAGGGCGCGTGCATCGGCGAGCTCGGGCAGCGCGTGCGCGCCGTCACCGCCGAGCTCAACAACGAGAAGATCGACATCGTCGACTACTCGTCCGATCTGCCCACCTTCGTCGCCAGCGCCCTGTCGCCGGCCAAGGTGACCAGCGCGTTCGTCATCGACCAGAGCCTGAAGGCCGTCCGGGCGCTCGTCCCCGACTACCAGCTCTCGCTCGCCATCGGCAAGGAGGGCCAGAACGCCCGACTCGCCGCGAAGCTGACCGGCGCGAAGATCGACATCCAGCCCGATTCGGTGATGGACGGGGAGTGATCCCCGAGCATCGGCCGTGCGGGGAAGCGCTCCCGGGGTCGAGGGAGTAGAGTGGAACCCGTCAGAACGTGCGTCGGCTGCCGTCTGCGCGCCCCCCGGGCCTCTCTTCTGAGGCTCGTCCTCCACTCGAACTCCCTCGCGGTAGATCCGCGCGCTGTTCGTGCGGGTCGGGGAGCGTGGCTGCACGACACGTACGACTGCTATGAACGCGCGGTGAAGCGCCACGCGTTCCCCAGAGCGTTCAAGACGCGCGAGAGCGTGGATGCGAGCGAGCTGGAGCGGTACATCACCCGCGGTCCGACCGGCCCGGTTCCTCCTCACGGGGAATCGACGCAGGGCACGGTCGCATCGCAGAGAGAACAGGCAGAACGGCCCGTGAACTGATCATGAGCAACGACTGATGAGCGGCTCGAAATGAGATCCGTCCGTTTGTGATGGCCTGCCCCGTCTTGGGCGCAGGCCCAAGACAGGAGAGAAGTGGCAAAACCACGCGTACACGAGATCGCAGCCGAACTCGGCGTCGATAGCAAGGTCGCACTTGCAAAGCTGAAAGAACTGGGCGAGTTCGTCAAGGGACCGTCCTCGAGCATCGAGCCCCCCGTGGCCCGCAAGCTCCGCCAGGCACTCCAGGGGAGCGCGGGAACCGCCGCGCCGGCCCCGACCGCCACCAGCGCCCGCCCGGGCGCGCCGCGCCCCTCCGGCGCGCGTCCGTCCGCTCCGGTCCCCGGTCCGGCGAAGCCGCCCGCTCCGGCGCCGGCTCCTCCGATGTCGGTCGCCGAGCGCCAGGCACAGGCCCAGGCCGCGCAGGAGGCTGCAGCTGCAGCC